>CBFCYL010000041.1:0-18091 GCA_965602455.1 uncultured Thalassospiraceae bacterium
GCGCAGTTGAAAGCCCAGCCGACGGATGTTCCGGCGCGGGTTTCGCAGTTGTTGGACGAACGCAAGAAACTGGAACGTGAAGTTGCCGATTTGCGCAAAAAGCTGGCTATGACTGGTGGCGGTGTCAGCGGTGGCGGTAGTGACGATGCATCGTCCGACATCAAGGAAATAAACGGCATAAAGTTTGCCGCCCGCCTGTTGGACGATATGCCGGCCAAGGAACTTAAGGGCCTGGCCGACGCCATCAAGACGCAGATCAAGTCTGGTGTGGTGGCGTTGGTTTCCGTCAGTGACGGAAAGGCATCACTGGTGGTTGGCGTAACCGAAGACCTTGCGGATCGCATCAGCGCCGTGGATTTGGTGCGCGTCGGTTCAGAGACCGTGGGCGGCAAGGGTGGTGGCGGGCGCGCCGACATGGCACAGGCCGGCGGCCCCGATGGCGACAAGGCCAAAGCAGCCCTTGAAGCCATTGAAAAGTCTATTTAAAGCAATCATGTAACCATGATGAAAAACCTGTTCATCGGCCACACTAACCAGTCAACGTGGCGACGGCCGGAAATCATGTTGCTGGCGCTTTCGGTTGCCCTGCCGCTGAGTTTCGCAACGTGGCAGGCGCTGTTAAACAACTTCGTCATCGAGCGGGCGGCTTTTACCGGCATCGAGATTGGTATTTTGCAAAGCCTGCGCGAGGTGCCGGGTTTTTTAGCCTTTAGTGCCGTCTTTGTGCTGCTTTTCCTGCGCGAACAATCTTTCATTCTCATTGCCCTGGTGTTGCTCGGCGTCGGCACGGCGCTGACCGGGCAGTTTGAATCTGAAATGGGCCTTTATCTGACGACCATCCTGATGTCCGTCGGCTTTCATTATTTCGAGACCCTGCGCCAGTCACTGGCCTTGCAGTGGATTGACAAGGAGCGCGCGCCTATTGTTCTGGGGCGCATGGTTTCGGTTGGCTCGTTCGCAGGCATGGCCACTTTCGTTATGATCTGGCTGATGCTTGATGTGCTGGGCGTTGATATGTCGTGGGTCTATGTGCTCGGCGGCGGCCTAACACTCGCCATCGCTGTGTTTTGCTGGCTGGCGTTTCCCCGCTTTCCGGAGAAGGTGGAACAGCACAAGAAAATTATCCTGCGCCGCCGTTACGGGCTTTATTACGCACTGACGTTCATGTGGGGTGCGCGCCGCCAAATCTTCGTTGTCTTCGCAGGCTTCCTGATGGTTGAAAAATTCGGCTTTACGGCTGCTGAAATGAGCCTGATCTTCCTGCTGACGTCGGCCATGGTGGTGTGGATTTCGCCCAAGGTGGGCCGTGCGGTTGCCCGGTTTGGCGAACGGCGCATACTGGTTCTTGAATATACAGGCCTGATTGGCGTCTTCGTGGCTTACGCCTATGTCGATACGGCGTGGCTGGCGGTGTTGCTGTACCTGCTGGACCACCTGTTTTTTGCCATGTCGTTTGCCATGAAAACCTATTTACAGAAAATAGCCGACCCCGCCGACATCGCCGCTACCAGCGGCGTCAGCTTTACCATCAATCACATTGCGGCGGTGGCGGTACCGGTGGTTTTTGGTGCTATCTGGATTGAAAGCAGCGCCTGGGTCTTCCTGATCGGCGCTGGCATGGCGGCGGTGTCGCTGTTGCTGTCGCTGTTTATTCCCACCGATCCGTCACCGGAAAATGTGGTCCGGTTCAGCCGTGCCGCTCGCGTCGCGGCACAATAACTCACAACCATCAAGAACGACCGTTTTTATAGATGGCTATTTGGCGTCGGCTGCGACCTGCATTTTAACGATGGTGTCAGGCTCGCCATCAATGCTGCCGTTGTCCCATTTGTTGCCCATCTTGATGCTGTCAACGAACTCCATGCCTTCGACAACCTTGCCCCAAACGGTGTATTTTCCGTTCAGGTGCTGGGCATCACCAAACATGATGAAAAATTGTGAATCACCGCTGTTGATATCGCTGGACCGTGCCATGCCAAGAACACCGCGCACAAAAGGTTCGCCTGAAAATTCGGCCGCCACGTTCTGCCCAGAGCCGCCGCGGCCGGTTCCCTCGGGATCGCCCGTTTGCGCCATGAAGCCTTCAATGACGCGATGAAACTTATGACCGTCGTAAAAGCCTTCACGGGTTAGTTCCTTGATGCGCGCCACATGGCGCGGCGCCAGGTCGGGGCGCAATTCAATCACCACCCGGCCATCCTTGAGGTCAAGGTAGAGGGTGTTTTCAGGGTCCTGTGCGCTGGCTTCGGGGGTATCGGCGGTCATGATAACAATTCCAATCAGGGCGGCAGTAAATAGGGAAAACAAGCGATTCATTATGGTCATGGCGGTCTAAGCCTTTTTCTGGTTTATCGGCGCATGTCTGGGTGGGGTTAAGTCAGGTGAGGGCAGAAGAACGCTGGCAACATCAAGCAACCTCAATCAAGCTCAATCGAAAAGGGCGTCGATGTCATCCTGGCTGATGGCCTGGCCAGACGGCAACGCCGGGCCGTGCAGCAGTTTTTCGTCATCAGTTTTATCCGAGGCAGCAATTTCAACATTTTCCAGCTCATCTTTGCCCCAGACTTCGGCAAGCGCGTTAACACGCTCTTCCACATAGGTCAGCGAGCGCGCAACCTTGGTCAGGCGCTGGCCGGTTAAATCCTGGAAGCTGCAAGCCTGGATGATGTCGATGTCGTTGGCGGAAATCTTGTTAAGAATCGCAACCGCATCTGCATCCTTGATGGTCGCAAGACCGCCTTGAATCAGGTCTTCGTTTTTCTCGGCGCAGGCCATGATGGTGTTAGAGGCTTCGTCCGTGGTCTTGACCACGGCGTCGATTTGTTCGGCCATGGTTTCGAACTGGTGTTCCTCATCGGCCGGGCGCGACATCTTGGCGATTTCTTCACGCACCCGGTGGATGTATTTCATCAGCCCCATCAATTCAAGACGGAGGGCCTCTGAGTGTTCTTCATCGATGGGTGTTTGCATTACGCTCTCTCGTTACAGGCGTTTGGCGAACCGGCGCCCAGTATTACCAAGGTTTCCATCAAGATATTGGCTAAAGCAGCTTAACGAAACCTTTTTTTCCAAAAATGTCTTTTTTCAAGGCGTTGCAGGCTATTCCTTTGGCTCATCGTCACCTTCGCGCAACATGGCCTTGATGGCAATGGCGTATAATTTTTGTTTATCCTCGTCGTTCAGGTCATCGAGGATCTTGGCCTTGGCGGTGCGAACTTTCATGGCATGGGCGATCAGTTCCTGACGCTCCGGCGTCATGACATCGCCGACCTTTTCACGCATTTCGGCCATGGTGCGCTCGCGTTCCGTCATATTGCTGGCCTTGATCCGGGCCTGTTTTTGGGCATGACGGCGCTGTTTGTTGATTTCACCGCGCTCAATCGCGGCTTTCCGGGCTTTTTCGTCCAGAAACAGCGACATAAACGCATTACCAAGTATGCCCATCGGGGCTCCTTTTTACTGCCCGTTTTGCTGTCCACCCTACCGCCAAAGGCCGGGTGGAAGGGGGCGACCGCCCGAATCCTGCCGCACAATCCTACCCGCCGGGCCAGTGGTGGACAATGGGTGCTTTCGGGGTCTATATGGCCCCCCATGAGCAAAACCCCCACACCAACCGACAGCCTGCTGCGCGCCCTGTTTGACGCTGCGGTCGAGCGCGCCGCCCCGGCCCGCCAGCTGGCGGACCATTTGCCCGGTCGACCCGCCGGTCGCACCGTGGTGGTTGGTGCCGGCAAGGCCGCCGCCGCCATGGCCGCCGCCGTAGAGGCCGCCGCCACCGAAGCGGGGTGGAGTGAGCCCGAAGGCCTGGTGGTGACCCGGTACGGCCACAGCTGCCCGACCCGCTTCATTGAAGTGGTGGAAGCCGCCCACCCGGTTCCCGACGATGCGGGCGAAGCGGTGGCCAGGCGTATTGTGGCGCTGGTCTCAGGGCTAACGGAAGACGATTTGGTGCTGTGCCTGATTTCAGGTGGTGGCTCGGCCCTGCTGGCCCTGCCGGCAGACGGCCTGAGCCTGACGGATAAGCGCGGCGTGAACCATGCGTTGCTGAAATCCGGTGCTGCCATCGATGAAATGAATACCGTGCGCAAGCATCTCTCGGCCATCAAGGGCGGACACCTGGCGGCAAAAGCCCATCCGGCCCGCGTGGTAACGCTGGCCATATCAGACGTTCCCGGCGATGACCCGGCGGTGATTGCCTCGGGCCCGACGGTGGCTGATCCGACCACCTTTGCCGACGCGCGCCGGGTTTTGGAAAAATACGCCATCGAGCCGTCCGCCGCCGTGGCGGCGCACCTGGCGGCGGCAACGCCAAGAGATGAAACCCCCAAACCGGGTGATGTGCGCTTGGCCGGCGCCGAGGTGCGCCTGATTGCCACGCCGGGCGATGCCCTGAGCGCCAGCGCCACCGCGGCGCAGCACGCCGGCCTTGAGGCCCGCGTGCCATGAAACTGGCAACGGCGGGCGAGCGGGGGGTGGCGCTGCTGTCGGGCGGCGAGACCACGGTCAGCGTTCACGGTAGCGGCCGCGGCGGGCGCAACGTGGAATACCTGCTGGGTCTGGCGCTTGCGCTCGACGGTTTTGCCGGTGTTTACGCCTTGGCCTGTGATACCGACGGCATTGACGGCACCGAAGACAACGCTGGCGCCATCGTCCGTCCCGATACGCTGGCCCGCGGGCGTGAGCTGGGTATGGATGCGGCTGCTTTTCTAGCCAATAACGACGCGTATTCATATTTTCAGGCGCTGGACGACCTGGTCATAACCGGGCCGACGTTAACGAACGTAAATGATTTTCGCTGTATCGTGATCACGTAAATGGTTTGTTTGCGTATATCTGCAATGATTTAATGACAGTAATGAAGGGATTTTGCTGGCGCTAAGCACGCGCTGGCCGTATGTTCAGCACCATGAGAAGAATGAGAAACGCAAAGATTATCGCCACGCTGGGGCCGGGTCGCTCATCGGAGCAGGACATCGCCGATTTGTTTGAGGCCGGTGCCGACCTGTTCCGCCTTAATTTTTCCCACGGCGTTCACGAAGACCACAAGCGACGCTACAAAAACATCCGTAAGCTCGAGGATAAATACAAGCGCCCCGTCGGCATCCTGATGGATTTGCAGGGGCCGAAGCTGCGCGTGGGTGATTTTGAAAACGGCAGCGTTATGCTGGATGCTGGCCAACCCTTCCGCCTTGAGCTGACTGAAATCGAGGGCAATGAAACCGTTGCCTCACTGCCGCATCCGGAAATTTTCGCGGCACTAAAGCCCGATATGGACCTGTTGCTTGATGATGGCAAAATCCGTCTGCAGGTGACCAAGGCGGGCAAGGATTACGCCGAAACCATTGTCATTAACGGTGGTGAACTTTCCAACCACAAGGGCGTTAACGTGCCCAGCGCCGTGCTCGACTTTTCCGCCATGACCGACAAGGACCGCGAAGACCTTGAGGTCGGCCTCGAGATGGGCGTGGACTGGATAGCGCTTTCGTTTGTTCAGCGCCCGGCCGACGTCGCAGAGGTCAAGGCCATTGTCAAAGGCCGCGCAGGCGTTATGGCGAAACTGGAAAAACCCAGCGCCATTGAATACCTCAACGAAATTGTCGCCCAGGCCGACGCCGTTATGGTGGCGCGTGGTGACCTGGGCGTGGAGCTTCCGCCCGAGGATGTGCCGGTTTTGCAAAAACGCATTATTGCCGCCTGTCGCCGAGCCGGTAAGCCGGTGGTGGTGGCGACGCAGATGCTCGATTCCATGGTGCACGCACCGACGCCGACCCGCGCCGAGGCTTCGGATGTGGCGACGGCCATTTATGACAGCGCCGACGCGGTGATGCTTTCCGCTGAAACGGCGGTTGGTGATTATCCGATTGAATCGGTATCCATCATGGATCGCATTATCCGCAGTGTTGAGCACGACCCCCATTACGCCAAAAATATTGAATCGCGCCGTTCAAGCCCGGAAGCAACCGCCGCCGACGCCATCGGTGCTGCCGCCCGACAGGTCGCGGCCACCATTTCGGCCCGGGCCATCGTTTCGTTTTCATCCACTGGTTCGACCACCTTGCGCATTTCACGTGAACGGCCTTCGGTGCCTATTTTGGGCCTGACGCCGAACCTTCCCATATCAAGGCGCCTGGTTCTGGTCTGGGGCGTGCATTCCATACGCACCCGCGATGTCGACAGCTTCGCCCTGATGATGGGTAAGTCGGTTCGTGTTGCCGAGCGCGAGGAATTTGCCATCAAGGGCGACGATATTGTGATTGTTGCGGGTATCCCCTTCGGCAGCCCCGGTGGCACCAACATTGTGCACATCGCCAAGGTCGACTAAGTATTTCTTTACGCTTCTAAAGCCCAGCAATACCGGACCCCCCCTTATGCTGTTTCAGCTTTTCACCATTGTTGCCCCGGTCTTCATTTGCGCCGCCATTGGCTATGGGTGGGCGCGTTCCGGTCGTTCGTATGATACCGAAATGGTCACCAGTCTGGTTTCCACCATCGGTGCACCAGCACTGGTGTTTGCCACCCTGGTGAAGGTAGATATTGACCTCTCCGCACTTTCCGCCATGGCCGGGGCCACGGTTGCAGTTTTGCTAATGATGACCGCGGTTGCGGCATTGCTGTTGCGTATCATGGGGTATTCGTATCGCGCTTTTTTGCCGACCCTGATTTTTCCCAATACAGGAAACGTCGGCTTGCCCCTTTCGCTTTTTGCCTTTGGTCAGGAAGGCTTGGCGTTGGGCGTGGTGTATTTCACGGTTTGCATTCTATTTCAGTTTACCGGTGGTGTGGCGCTTTCTGCGGGCGTGGCCTCAATCAAGGGGTTGCTTCGTGTGCCAACACTATATGCCGCGGCGCTGGCGGTGGTGTTTATGGTCTATGACCTTAGCGTTCCCGAATGGCTAATGAACACGGTTAACCTGTTGGGTAACTTTGCCATTCCCCTGATGTTGATTACGCTGGGCATATCGCTGGCGCGCCTTGAGGTTCACCACATTGGCAAAACCCTGTTTCTTTCGCTTTCGCGCCTGCTGGTTGGTTTTTCGGCCTCATTGCTGCTGGCGGAAATATTGGGCCTTGAAGGCGCCATGCGCGGCATTCTGGTGCTTCAGTCGACGTTGCCGGTGGCGGTGTTTAACTACCTGTTTGCACAGCGATACAAAACAGACCCTGAAACCGTTGCCGGAACCGTGGTGGTTTCAACCGTTATCTCATTTGCCACGCTGCCGGCCCTGTTGTGGTTTATTCTTTAACAAACCTCGCGCCCAAAACGGAGAACGCCGTTGAACCTGCCGGTTAGAGAATTGGTTATCCTGCTGGTGCTGGCGGTGATGTGGAGTTCATCGTTTACCGTCATCAAGATTGGCATTGAGCACCTGCCACCAACCACCTTTGCCGCTTTGCGCATTACCATTGCGGCCATGGTTTTGTGGGGGTGGCTCCGGTTGCGAGGCGGGCGGGTCAATATCAATGCCCGCCTGCTGTGGATGTTTTTCCTCATCGGTGTGTTTGGCAACGCTTTCCCGTTTGTCATGATCAATTGGGGCGAGCAATATATATCCAGCGGCCTCGCCGCGACGTTGATTTCCCTGATGCCGCTTTCGGCGCTGGTTTTAGGCAGTATTTTTTCTGACGAAATCATGACCGCGCGGCGTTTCCTTGGCTTGTTGCTCGGTCTTGGCGGCGTGGTTGTGCTGATTGGCCCGGAAACGTTGTTGCAACTGGGTGATACCCTGTGGCCACAATTGGCAGTGGCCGCTGGCGCGGTTTGTTATGCCATTGCCGGCATACTGGTTCGCCACCTGCCGGGCGCCAAGCCGCTTGAGCATGGAACCGGCATCCTGCTGGCGGCAACCGCCGTCATGCTGCCCGCCGCCGCCATTGCCGACCAGCCATGGAACCTTGGTTTCTCATGGCAGGCGCTGGGTGCAGGTTTTTACCTCGGCGTGTTTCCAACCGCACTGGCGACCATTTTGCTGATTGAGGTTATCGCCGCAAAGGGCGTGACGTTTCTTTCGCTTAACAACTACCTGATACCGGCGCTGGGTGTGTTGTGGGGGGTGTTGTTTCTTGATGAAACGGTGGCGCTGGGCGCATTGCTGGGTCTAGGCCTGATTCTGGCGGGCATTGCGGCGGCCGGAATCGGCCGCACGACCACCGGCGGCGAACACCCTATTGAGGAAAAAGACATCTGACGGGGGAAGGCTTTAGTAAAGACCCTCCAGGGCCTCGCCATAAATTTCCCTGAGCTTGTGACGGCGCACTTTCATCGTTGGTGTCATTTGTTCGTTGTCGACGGTGAACGGCTCCAGCGCGATGATGAACTTGCGCACCTTTTCGATGTTGGAAAGCTCTGCGTTGACGCGCGAAATGGCATCGCTAATGACCTTGCGCAGGTCTTCGTCATCGACCAGATCCGCCAACTCACCTTCCTTGCTGTTTTCATTGGCCCATGGCCCCAGCCAGTCGGCATCGGGGACGATCAGGCCCACCAGATTGGGGTGCTTGTCGCCATAAACCATGGCCTGGGCGATTTCCGGCTCAAGGGTCAGAAAACCTTCGACCCTTTGGGGGGCGATGTTGTCGCCACCTGAATTGACGATGATATCTTTCTTGCGGTCGGTGATCTCGATGCAGCCATCTTCGTCGATGACCCCGATGTCGCCGGTGTGCAGCCAGCCGTCGATGATGGTTTTTCTGGTGGCTTCTTCGTTGCGCCAGTAGCCGTTCATGAGTAATTCGCCACGCGCCAGAATCTCGCCGTCATCGGCAATCTTGACCTCGGTGTTCAGAATTGGCGGGCCGACGGTGTGCATTTTGATGTTATCGGGCATGGTGGCGCTGATTACCGGGCCGCTTTCCGTTTGGCCGTAACCTTGCAGGATGGTCAGCCCCAGGGCGTGAAAGAAAATACCAATTTCCGGGTTCAGCGGTCCACCACCAGAAATCATCGCCTTTAGCCGACCGCCGAACCGTGCCTTGATTTTGGACCTGACCAGACGATCCAGCAGCTTATCAAGCATACGTTCGCCCAGCGTCAGGCTTTTCGGGTCTTGATAGCGCTTGGTACCGATCGCCACGGTCTTCATGAACAGTTTTTCCTTCAGGCCGCCCGCCTGCTGGATACCGCGAAGGATGCGCGTGTGCATGCTTTCATACAGCCTTGGAACCGACATCATGATGGTGGGGTGGGCTTCGCCCATGTTGACGCCCAGTGTTTCAACGCCTTCGGCATAGTAAATCTCGGCCCCCATGTAGATGGGAAGGACCAGGCCGCCGGTGTGTTCATATGAATGCGATAACGGCAGGAAGCTGAGAAACACTTCGCGTTTGATTCCCAGGCCATCGAGAACGTGACGCGAGCCGGTACAGTTGTGCAGCATTGAGCCGTGACTGAGCATCACGCCCTTGGGCGTGCCGCCGGTGCCGGATGTGTAGATAATGCACGCCGTGTCCGTGCGCTTGAGCTTGGCGGCTTCCTCAATGACGTTCAGGCTTTCCTGCTTGCCGCGCGATTGTGCCGCTTTCCAGCTCAGCACATCTACGGAAAGGCTTTGTTGTAATTCAAATGGCTCAATAACAATGACGAACTTGGTGGTGCTGGAGCTGTGTGCCGCCGGCAGAATTTTTTCCGCCAGCTTGGCTGAGGAGACAATAATACCAATGGCTTCGCTGTTTTGGACTATATGGCGATGGTCGTCCACCGTGTTGGTGGTATAGGCTGGAACCGTAATGCCACCAGCGGCCATGATGGCGAGATCCGATATCAGCCATTCGGGGCGGTTTTCAGAAACCAGCACCACGCGCTCGCCATCCTTGACGCCCAGCGCGTGCAGGCCGCGGGCCACGGCGCTGACCGCGGCGGCGCTTTCGCGCCATGTGGTGGGGCGGTATTTGCCGCCTTCCTTGTGCCACATAAACGGGTGTTCACCGCGTTCTTCAACGCGGTCGAAAAACATACTGACGATATTTGCTGGCTGCGTATCGCTCATGAATTAGGCCTCCCCCGAGGAATGTTCAGGAATTATATTGTGATTATAACTTTACACGCTTATATCGCAATGCAAACCAAAGCCCAATCTAACCAGGACCAACCCCGCAGGAGGGCCTAATGCCCAAGGCCAAAAGCCAAGCCACAGCCCCGGATCTTCCCGTTTGGAAGCTCGACGATCTTTATATGAGCCCGACCGACCCGGCGCTGGCCCGCGACCTGGATTCTGCCAGGGCAGCAGCAGCAGCGTTTGCCGGGCGCTTTAAAGACAAAATCGCCACGCTTGACGGCGCGGCCTTTGCCGAGGCCATAGCGGCGTATGAAGACATATCCGAACGCATCACCAAGGCAATGGCCTATGGCCAGTTGTTGTTTGCCGTCAATATGAGCGACACGGAAGTTGCGCGCTTTTACCAAAGCCTTTCCGAGCAGGTGACGGAAACATCAACCCTGACTTTGTTTTTCACGCTGGAAATCAACCGCATGGAAGATGGTGCGTTAGCCAATCTGATTGCCACCAGCGAAGGGGTCGCCCATTACCAGCCATGGCTGGATGAAGTGCGGCAGTATCGCCCGCACCAGCTTTCGGATGACCTGGAAAAATTCATTCTCGAAAAATCCGTCACTGGCAGAACCGCATGGGTGCGACTGTTTGAAGAAACTTTCGCAGAAATGCGTTTTGAGGTTGAGGGCGATGAACTCACCCAATCTGAAGTCTTGAACCTGATGTCGGACACGGACGGGGCCAAGCGAAAAGCCGCCGCCAAGGCATTTGGCAAGGGACTGGAAGCACACATTCGCCTACTGGGGTTAATTACCAATACGCTGGCCAAGGATAAGGAAGTGGAAGATCGCTGGCGACAGTTTTCCAGGCCCGTTTCGGAACGTAACCTCGCCAATCAGGTGGAAGACGAGGTCGTGGACGCCCTTGTGCGCTCGGTGCATGATAGTTACGCTGGCCTTTCCCATCGTTATTACGCGCTGAAGGCCAAATGGTTTGGCTGTGAAAAACTCGACTACTGGGATCGCAACGCACCGTTGCCGTTTGATGACCCGACCCTTTATTCATGGAAAGAAGCCGAAACCCTGGTGCTGGATGCCTTTGGTGCGTTTTCACCAAAGATGGCAGCCGTGGCCGGAGATTTTTTTAATAAAGGCTGGATAGACGCCAGACCTCGCGCGGGTAAGGACTCTGGTGCCTTTGCGCACCCGGTTGTTCCTTCAGCGCACCCTTACGTCATGTTAAATTTTCACGGCAAGTCGCGCGATGTGATGACGCTGGCCCATGAACTGGGTCACGGTGTTCATCAGGTTCTGGCCGCAGGGCAGGGAACCTTGATGTCCGACACACCATTGACGACCGCCGAGACGGCATCGGTGTTTGGTGAAATGCTGACCTTCCGTTCCATGGTTGAAGGCGAAACAAACCCGGCCCTGCGCAAGGCACTGCTGGCAGGCAAGGTTGAAGACATGTTGAACACGGTTGTTCGCCAGGTTGCGTTTCATGAATTTGAAGCTCATGTGCATGATGAACGAAAGTCCGGCGAGCTGTCGCAGGAACGGCTTTCGGAAATTTGGCTGGAGGTGCAGCACCAAAGCCTTGGCCCAGCCATTCGTTTTGATGATGAATACAAACACTATTGGGCCTACATCCCGCATTTTGTACACACACCATTTTATGTTTATGCCTACGCCTTTGGTGATTGTCTGGTGAACTCGCTTTATGACGTCTATCGGCACGAGAAAAATGGTGAAAAGGATAGCTTTCAGGATCGCTATTTCGCCATGCTGTCGGCGGGTGGCTCGCGTCGCCATCAGGAACTGCTGGCGCCGTTCGGGCTTGATGCTGCGGACCCCGGGTTTTGGAAACGCGGCCTTGGCGTGGTTGGCAGCTATATTGACGAACTGGAAGCGCTGGAATGAAGCGGGGTTAATAGGGGCTAAGCTGGGCCCCCAAGCCCGTTTCCAGACGGGCCCGCGCCCGCTATGATAAAACAACCCCTTGTGCTTATTGATAAAAGGGCTGAAAAAAGCCAAATTAGGCCAGCGAATCCACCTCTGGTGAACCGGGAGCCCTTAAAGCAAACCTGCCATGTCCATTCATAACGAACCTAACGGCCCCGGTGGCGATATCAACACCCAGCTTAACGTCGCGAAAAAATCAACCGCCGCGACGAGCACCATTATCCGTGCCGTCCTCAATTTGATGACCAACCAAAAGCTGCTGACTCGCGATAAGAAGACTCCGGAATTTGACGCCGCCATGAAGGAACTGGTGCGCGAGATCGAGGTCGCCGTTCGCACCCATATGATGAACTACGGCAATGCGGTGGCTGAAAAGGTCAAAACCGAAATGCCGACCGGCCAGGGTCAGCCGAAACGCGAAACCGGAAATCGCAGTAAATTCCTGCTCAGGTTGATGGCGGGAAAGTTTTCACACCTGTTTGCCAACAAGGAAGGTAAATCCATCCTGCCCCGCGAAGCGGTGATGGGTTTTGATGATTACCTGTTCAAGTTGCTTGGCGAAGGTCTGTACGAGGAACTGAACGTCGAAGCCCAGGACCTGCTTTCATGGTTTGATACCGATGATGACGTTCTGATCTGGAATGAAATCAGCGGTAATGATCGTCACAAGCGGTTTGCTTACAATATCCTGATCCGCATTCTTTTGAAGTTTGAAAATTTTGCATGGGCGCGCAAAAACTTTATTTCAATCGTCAACAACATTACCGAATCAAAGTCGGGGGTTTATTTTGAAGACCAGCATTTCCAGCTTGTCTTCAACGCCTTGTTCTCGGATATCTTCAAAGCCATGTGGGATGATGATGAGAGCGTAAAGCTGGACTTTATGTTCGGCGGCGGCACCGTCGGCAAGATTGATCAAATTCGCGAAGACTTCAAAGCTTACAAGGAAAAATGGACGCGCAGGCAGCGCGAGCTGGACGGCTTATAATTTTCCACGGCGTTTAATCATCCGCCTTTAATTCACAGGGTTTATCGCACCGCCTGATCAGGCTTATAACCGGGCCGTATTTTACCGGTGAAATCTGGACGGGCATAAAGCTGCCATCGCGCAACAAATAGAAATCAAACGCCGCCCCGGTCCAGAGCTTTCGGTGCCGTTTCTTGAAACCGGCAATCGGTTCCGGCATTACCCGCACATGATAGGTGTTGTATTCCTTACGATTGACTGTGCGGGTTGCGGGGCCGAGGTATTCAACGTTCAGGTTAAACCGCCGCCGCCCGTCAAACCCCTTGATGATAAATTGCTGCGGCCCGCCGCCGAGGTGCGCTTCAATGCCGACCATCAATTGCATGGCGGCGCTGAGCGGATCCATCACGGCGATGCGTTGAGCGCCGGAAACCTTTTCAAGCTTCTCCGGTCCGGCATCCTTGGGGTTCCAATTATCCGGGCTGTCCGGATTTGGCTTCGTGCCGGTGGTGGCATGGGCGGGTTCGCCGGGCTCTTGGTCAGAGTGGGGAAAATCAATATCGACCCAGCGTAGGTGTTTGGATGAAACCGAGCGGCTGCGGTATTGGCCGGGCAGGTGGGTTTTGGCGGCGGGCGCGGCGGCGGCGGTAACAAAGGTTGTCGCCTGTTCCGCTGACCCGTTCGGTGACGCCAGCCAACGGCCACGGGTCGTGACCACGGCAGAAAAATCGGTGAGCCAGCGCGTCATCCCCCGGGTCTCGAGGTGAAACCGACTTTCATATGTGCCGCCATCTGCGTCTGACGATTCGCTGCGCTGGCTGAAGGTAAAATCAGCCACGTGCGCCCCGCCCCAGTAGGCTTCGTAATAAAGGTGGGCTTCCGGCAGGCTTTGGGCCTGGGCGGTGGTGACCCATAAAATGGTCGCCAGTGCCGCGACCAGTCGCGCCCAGCCCCAGTGGGCCCAATGGCCCCGGCGGGCCCGGTGGGGGGGCATTTTCGCGGACGGTATCATGGCGCTCATGGGTCAACCTTAAATCAACCTGCCCCCGGAGCAAGTCTCCGGCGGGCTTCCCAGTCCTTGTATGGGGGCCAATTTTGGCCTTGTGATGGCAATGTAGCCCCCCAAATGAATGGGGGCAGGTTAATAGTGCATTGGGGCGGTTGCATTGAGGCCAAAAACCGGCAAAATGCGCCGCTCAACCCCCGTTCAAAGACCCGAAAGACCAACCCATGAAGATCGCCATTCCCAAGGAACGCCGCCCCGGTGAAAAGCGTGTTGCCGCGTCGCCCGACATGGTCAAGAAGCTGGTTCAGTCCGGCCTTGATGTTGTTGTTGAAGCCGGTGCCGGTGAAGCCGCCGCCATCTCCGACGATGCCTTCAAGACCGCCGGTGCCACCGTGGCCAATGATGCCGCCAGTGCGCTCAAGGGCGCCGACATGGTGTTAAAGATACAGCGCCCCGAGGCGGAAGAAATCGCCCTGATGAAAAAGGGCGCCACCGTGGTGGCCCATCTTGGCGCACTGAGCAACAAGGCGGACATGGAAGCGCTGGCCAAGGCGGGGTTGAGCGCCTTTGCCATGGAGCTGATGCCGCGTATTTCCCGCGCCCAATCGATGGATATTCTTTCCAGTCAGTCAAACCTGGCCGGTTACAAGGCGGTGCTGGATGCGGCGGGCGAATACGGCTCCGCCATGCCAATGATGATGACGGCAGCCGGCACCATTGCCCCGGCCAAGGTGTTTATCATGGGCGTTGGTGTTGCGGGCTTACAAGCCATTGCAACGGCCAAGCGCATGGGTGCCGTGGTCACGGCAACAGACGTGCGCCCCGCCACCCGCGAACAGGTTGAAAGCCTCGGTGGCAAGTTCCTGACCGTTGACGCGGAAATGGAAAAAGACGCCGAAACCGAAGCCGGTTACGCCAAGCAAATGCCGCCGGAATATTTTGAAAAACAAAAAGAAGTGGTGGCTGAGCACATCAAGAAGCAGGATATCGTCATCACCACGGCGCTTATTCCGGGCCGCACCGCCCCGGTGCTGGTGACCAAGGCGATGGTTGCTTCCATGCACACGGGTGCGGTTATCATTGACCTGGCGGTGGAAGCAGGCGGCAACGTCGAGGGCGCCAAGCTGGGCGAGATTGTCGAAACCAAAAACGGCGTCAAGATTGTCGGCCATGAAAATGTGCCGTCGCGTCTGCCCAAGGATGCCAGCCAGCTTTTCGCCAAGAACCTGTTGAACTTCATCACCCCCCACGTGGATGCGGAAAACAAGACCATCAATTTCGATTGGGAAGACGAGACCGTCAGCGGCACCTGTGTGGTGCGTGACGGCAAGGTTGTTCATCCCATGCTGACGGGAAAGGAAGCCTGATATGGACCCGGCATCGATTGCAAACCAATCCAAGGAACTTGCTCAGGAGGCCTCTACGCTTGCCCAGCAGGCGGCAGAGCTGGCATCCGGCGCTGAAATGGCCGCCCAGGCCGGTGCCCAGGCGGGCGGCGACCCGTTCGTATTTTTGTTTACCGTGTTCGTACTGGCGTGTTTTGTCGGCTACTACGTGGTGTGGTCGGTTACCCCGGCGCTGCATTCGCCGCTGATGGGTGTGACCAACGCCATTTCGTCGGTCATCATCGTCGGCGCGCTAATCGCTGCTGGCCCGGCCGACATGAACATTTCCAAAATTATGGGCTTCATCGCCGTGACCCTGGCTTCGGTCAACATATTCGGTGGCTTTATCGTCACCCAGCGCATGTTGTCGATGTTCAAGAAAAAAGAAAAAGCAGCAGTCGTTAAGGGGCCGCAATCATGAGTTCCAATGCAAGCGCATTTGCGTACCTGATCGCGTCCGTCCTGTTCATTCTGGCACTGCGTGGCCTCAGCCATCCGGAAAGCGCCCGTCGTGGCAATATGTTTGGCATGATCGGCATGGCCATTGCCATTCTCACCACGCTGGTTAAGCCCGAGGTGGTTGGCTACGGCTATATCATGGCGGGCCTGCTGATCGGCGGTTCTATCGGCACCGTGGTGGCGAAGCGTATCCAGATGACGGCCCTGCCGCAGCTGGTCGCCGCTTTCCATTCGCTGGTCGGCATGGCGGCCGTGTTCGTGGCTTCCGCCGCGCTGTTTAACCCAACGGCCTACGGCCTTGGCGCCATCGGCTCCATTTCGGCCATGAGCCTGGTGGAGATGGGCCTTGGCACGGCCATCGGCGCCATTACGTTCTCTGGCTCGGTCATCGCCTTTGCCAAGTTGCAGGGCATTATGTCGGGTGCACCCATTACCTTTGCCGGCCAGCACAAACTCAACGCCGCGCTGGGCATTGCCATGGCGGTACTGTTCTTCGTGTTCGCGACCACCGAAAGCCACCAGGTGTTCTATATGCTCGCCGCGCTGGCCTTTTTACTCGGTTTCCTGATGATTATCCCCATCGGCGGCGCCGATATGCCGGTGGTGGTCTCGTTGCTGAATTCCTACTCCGGTTGGGCAGCGGCGGGCATCGGCTTCACGCTGAGCAACCCGCTGCTGATCGTCACCGGCGCGCTGGTGGGTTCATCGGGCGCCATCCTTAGCTACATCATGTGCAAGGGTATGAACCGTTCCATCTTCAACGTGTTGTTAGGTGGTTTCGGCGGTGACGCGGTTGCTGGTGTAGCCGGCGGCCCCGGCGGCGACCGGGCGGTGAAATCCGGCTCGGCCGACGACGCCGCGTTCATTATGAAAAACGCATCCAAGGTCATCATCGTGCCGGGTTACGGCATGGCGGTGGCGCAGGCGCAGCACGCGCTTCGTGAAATGGGCGACCTGTTGAAGGAAGAGGGCGTTGAAGTTTCTTACGCCATTCACCCCGTTGCCGGGCGCATGCCGGGGCACATGAACGTTTTGCTGGCCGAAGCCAACGTCCCTTATGACGAAGTGTTCGAGCTGGAGACCATCAACAACGAATTTGCTACCGCCGATGTGGCCTTCGTTATTGGTGCCAACGACGTTACCAACCCCGCCGCCAAAACCGACCCGACCAGCCCCATTTACGGCATGCCGGTGCTCGACGTTGAAAAGGCGGGAACCGTGTTGTTCATCAAGCGTTCCATGGCGTCCGGTTACGCCGGTGTGGATAACGAACTGTTCTTCCGCGACAACACCATGATGTTGTTTTCCGATGCCAAGAAGATGACGGAAGAGATCGTGCAGGCGTTGGGGAATTAATAAAAAAGGCAGCTTAACAAGCTGCCTTTTTTGATGACAAGAACGCGCCATCCGGCGCGAGCCCTCAACGGGCTAGTTGATTAAAGCGCGACCCAGTTTTCTTGCTCCAATCAAAAACGCAGTTTCATGACGAAGAAAAACAAGATATTCGTTTGCATTAATACGAAGGGTGGGCGGTCTTGTATCGGGCCCGGGTCGCGCGAAGTGTTCCGCGTGTTGCGCCAACGTGCGCGCGAACGCACCAAGGCGGGAGGTCCAGAAGTTGAAGTCGAGCGCATGACCTGTCTGGGGTATTGCTCCGATGGCCCAAATGCCAAAATTTATGGCGGCCCGGTGTTCAATGAAGTGACCACGAACGATGTAGAGAAAATACTGGATATGGCAGAAAAAACGCACCTTCCGTGAGTGGCGCGTACTTTCAAACAATAATCCCATTAAAAAACCCACCACCTGAAATCAGCGACGGGCCTCGCGGATCTAAATCAGTCATGCGGGCAGATGGATTTTATCAATTCTTCTTTATCGGTGCGCAAACGCACCCAAATCCGTATTTCAGAATTCATAACCGCTTGTAAAGCCGGGGTTGCTTGCGGGCACACCATCCGGGCGATGTTAAAGCGCTCCATACTGCTTTTGGATTTTATCAGGCGAACATCGGCATCGGATTTTACGTCTATATTGATTACCAATTCCCCTTTGGTATTCGCGAAAACGTCCATCACCTTCCAATCGCGTTTTGGCGGGTGCTGCTTGAAATGCGCCTTTAACAGCTGTTCGGCCTCTTGCGGATTTATACCGTCGTCACCGCAGGCGCTAATCGTGACGCCAAGCATGGCAATGGCGGTGAACCTGGCGGCTGTTCTCAATAAGGCAAAGTGCCTGTTTTGCGCAGGCGGGCTGTGTCTGGTCATTAATTTTTCCCAAATTCATTTGGGCGCCTCTCCCCCATTGTGAAACGGCCAAATGATGAG
>CBFCYL010000042.1:0-18023 GCA_965602455.1 uncultured Thalassospiraceae bacterium
AGAGCCAGAGCCCGGCATGCACCTTGAAGGTGGTCGCGGCGACGATGTGCTGTCCGGTGGTGGTGGTGATGACGTGATTGAAGGTGGCCGTGGCGATGACCAGCTGTTCGGCCGCGGTGGCGACGATGTGCTGGAGGGCGGTCGCGGTGCGGATGTGTTATCCGGCGGCGCCGGTGATGATTTCCTCGAAGGCGGCAAAGGGGCAGATGTTTTGTCCGGCGGTGCCGGTGATGATTTCCTCGAAGGCGGTAAAGGTGCGGACCTGTTCGTCTTTACCGGCGAAGACGGCAACGATGTGGTGCTCGACATTGGCGAGGGCGATACCCTTCGCTTTGAAGGCGATGCTTTCAATCTTGATGACTTTTCCATTGATAACAGCGGCGATAGTGCTGTTATCACCTTCGGCGATAACGTCAATACAGAGGTAACCCTTAACGATATTGATGTCGGCCAGGGTTACACGGTAACCCAGGAACCGGGCGCCGTGGTTGTGACGTTTGACGGCGAAGGTAGCGACTAGCGCCTTTTAGTCTTCACCATCATTGGCGTAAGGGTTATGGCCCTTGCGCACGTGCAGGCGAAGCGGAATGCCCCACAGATCAAAATCCTCGCGCATCATGTTGGTCATGTAGCGCACGTACGCTTCCGGCAGCCCTTTGGCGTGGCTGGCGAACAGCGCAAACGTGGGCGGCCGGGTCTTGGGTTGGGTCATGTAGCGCACTTTGATGCGGCGTCCCGAAACCAACGGCGGCTGGTGTTGCTCGAGGATATGTTTTAGCCAGATGTTGAGCTTGGACGTCGATATACGCCGGTTCCATACTTCGAAAACATCAAACACGCCATCGAGCAGCTTATCGAGCCCGCGTCCGTTTATGGCCGAAAGGGTCACAACCGGCACACCGCGCACCTGCGGCAGCGATGTCTGAAGGCGATCATTTAATTTTTCGAGCGCCTCTTTCGGGTCCTTGACCAGATCCCACTTGTTGACCGCAATTACCAAAGCGCGGCCTTCATCGGCAACCAGGCTGGCGATGATCAGGTCTTGTTTTTCCAGCATATCGCGCGCATCCAAAACCAAAACCACCACTTGGGCAAAGTTTATGGCGCGCTTGGTGTCGGCAACGCTAAGCGCCTCTATCTTGTCCGTCACCCGAGCCTTTTTGCGAAGACCGGCGGTGTCCACCAGCTTGATGGCGCGACCCTTGTATTCCCACGGCACCGAAATGGCGTCGCGGGTGATGCCGGCTTCGGGACCGGTGAGCAGGCGTTCCTCGCCCACCAGGCGGTTGATCAATGTTGACTTGCCCACGTTGGGTCTGCCGACCACGGCCATTTGCAGGGGGTGTTCGCGAACGCGCTCGTCGTCATCCTCATTGCCGGCGTCGTGAAACTGCTCGCTTTCTTCAAACTCGCCGCTTTCGCAGGCCTTGATGGCGTCATAGATTCCGTTCAGGCCTTCACCGTGTTCGGCGGAAATGGCAAAAGGCTCGCCGAGCCCCAGTGAATAGGCTTCCATGCGCCCGGCTTCGGCG
This sequence comes from uncultured Thalassospiraceae bacterium, assembly GCA_965602455.1. Classification (GTDB taxonomy): domain Bacteria; phylum Pseudomonadota; class Alphaproteobacteria; order Rhodospirillales; family Magnetovibrionaceae; genus CBFCYL01. The sequence goes on from CBFCYL010000042.1 coordinate 1,533, forward strand.
GCGCCGCGTTCGCACTTGTTGGCCAGCAACACCACCGGTGTTTTTTTCCTTCTGATCCAGTCGGCAAAGTATTTATCCATGGGCGTGATGCCAGCGCGGGCATCGAACAGCAGAAACGCAAGGTCGGCTTCATCCAGCGCGGCCTCGGTTTGGATGCGCATGCGCGCTTCAAGGCTGTCATCAGTGGCATCTTCAAGCCCAGCGGTATCAATGACGCGAAAACGTAACTCGGCAATGCGCCCGTCACCTTCACGGCGGTCGCGGGTCACGCCCGGCTGGTCATCGACAATGGCGATGCGCTTGCCGACCAACCGGTTGAACAATGTTGACTTGCCCACGTTGGGCCGTCCGATGATGGCGACTGTAATCATGTTACTTTCTTTTTTTAGCCAGCCTTTTCGATAAGGACCGGGGCCTATCTATAGGCAGATACCGTGGCATCATCATCAAGGAACAATATGGTTCCCTGGGCCGCGATGGGCGATACGGAAATACTGTTCCAGAGATTCAGCACATCAATTTCCTTGCCGGTAATGGGCGAGAAGGATCGCACCTCCCCCGTGTCGCTGGCGACAATCATGCGCCCGCCGGCCAATAACGGCCCGGACCATAAAATGGGGTTGAAGCGGAACTCCATATCAATAAAGTTGGGCAATGATTGCACCCACACCACCCGGCCGGTGCCACGTTCCATGGCAACCAGTTCCTGGTCGCCGGTCAGCATAAACAGGAAATCACCGGCAGCCCAGATGGTCTGCTGACCGCCGATGGCCTTTTGCCAGATGCGGGTGCCGGTGCGCAGGTCGATGGATAACAAGGTTCCGGCGTTGCTGATGGCGAAAACGCGACTGCGGTCAATGACGGGATTGGCCCTAATTTGTGAAAGCATGGCCGACTGGTCAAATCGTTTGTTGCCCGTAAGCACATCCATCCATAACTGGCGGCCGTTCTCGACCTTGAGTGCCGCCAATTCACCAGATGTATAGGGAACGACCACAACGCCACCTTCTACCGCCGGGCTTCCCGCACCCAACAGCATGACCAGTTCCTGAGACCCGGAGTGGGTCCACAGGGGAGAGCCATCTTCGGCTGAAAGAGCGTGCAGTTTGTTGTTGAGCGTTACGGCGAATACACGGCCGTTCTTAACCGCCGGCGCAGAACGAATTGGCCCCGATACCGGCCTGCGCCAAATGACTTCTCCGCTGTTGGCATTGACGGCGATAACCTGCGCAAAACCGGTGCCAACAAAAATGCGGCCGTTCTCAAACGCAAGACCGCCCTGTATGTGGCCATCGTCTTCGTTATCGGGCGTCAGTTCCGTTTCCCATAGGCGTTCACCGTTTTTCATATCAAAGGCAGAAATTTTGGACTGGGTGTCAATGGTGAACAGCTTTCCGTTTGCAACAATCGGCGGCGTGATGAAGCGCGTACTATCGCTTGCACCCGAACCGATATCAACTTCCCATATCAGTTCAGGATTTGTATTTGCCTTGATATGCCCCATGACATGACTGGCATTGCCGCCATTTTGTGTCCAGTTCTCCACAGCGACAGCATCGGGAAGGATAACAACAGACTCTTTAAGTGACGCGTCGGGCTTGAGTGCGCTCTCGTGGCGAAGAACGGAAATGCGTTCGCCCGGCAAAGGCGGCGCTTCCGTGTCGCCCAGCCATGTATCGGAGCACGCACCCAGAACAACCGCACAGGCGCCAACCAGAACAAGACGAAACGAAATGCCAGAAAGGGCGGATGTTGTGGTCACGGGCGTTATCCGTCGAGACGGGCCAGCAGGATGTTCGCCCGTTTGCGTACCCCTGCGGGTGCCGTGCGATCGGCGGAAAGTGCTTTCAGCAGTTCTTGTGCCCGGCTTACGTTACCCTGTTTGATCGCGGCTAGCGCCATGACCTCGCGCGCGCTATGGCGCCACGGGCTGGCATCCTGGCTAATGTCGCCCAGCCGGAGGCTCAGTGCCGCCCAGTCGGTGGCGGTGCTATTGAGAGCCTGTAATGCGCCCAACACAACCGCCAGGCCATTTATGGCCGGGTCACTAGCGTGGTCATCGGCAAGGGCAAAAAATATTTCTGCGGCGACTGCGGATTCACCACGGCTTGCCAGTAACGTTGCTTCCTGAAAGCGCGCCAACACGCTATAGCCGCTTACACCGTCGGTGCCGACATTACGCATGGTGACCAGCGCGCCTTCTACGTTTCCGCTTGCGGCTTCCAGTTGGGCCTTGTGGAATTGCTCACCCTCGCTCATGCGTGCCGATGTGATGTAGTAATTCCAGCCCTGGTAACCGGCGACAATCGCCACCACCAGCACGGCTGCGGTAATGGCGGCGCTGCCATAGCGTTTCCACAGCTTGTGCAGCTGCTCTTCGCGCATTTCATCTTCAATTTCACGGATTAGTGAATCGCTTTGATCAGCCACGGACGGTCCGCCTTTTCTGGTTGTAAATCCTGTTGCCGGCCCCGTTTCAGGGCTCAGTCCGTATTCCCGGGTCGGGCGCGCCTAAGATAGCCATGCCATCCGCCGATAGCAAACGATGAAGTGGGGCAAAAGGCGGTTTTTTGGTCTGTTTTTTGCCTTATTTCCGGGTCAAAACGGCGCCGGCGGCGGATAGGGCGAAAAGCGCCGGATTAGCCCTCGCCCCGCCACTTAATCGAACAGCCCATGGACGCGGTCTGGTCTTTGGGCCCATGGCCGGTTTCGGCGACCAGTTTCATGGCCTCGAACAGGTCACGGCGGGCATCCGGCTCAGCAGCTTCCTTGCGTGAAGCATCCAGACGGCCGCGATATTGCAGGCCCAGATCAGCGTCGTACCCGAAAAAATCGGGTGTGCAGACGGCATCATAGGCGCGGGCAATTTCCTGGGTTTCATCAAAAAGATAAGGGAAGGTGAAGCCGTTGTCAGCGGCCACGCGGGCCATGTTTTCGAATGAATCCTCGGGGTAGTCCGCGGGGTCGTTGGCGCTGATGGCAACCACGCCGATGCCCAGCGCCTGCAGGTCGCGTGCATCGCGGACCATGCGGTCCAGCACCGCCTTGACGTAGGGGCAGTGATTGCAGATGAACATCACCAGGGTTCCCTTTGGCCCCTTGATGTCATCGAGGCTGTGGGTCTTGCCGTCGACACCGGGCAGGGTAAAAGCGGGCGCTTTTAGGCCAAAGTCGCAAATGGGCGTGGTGACAGATACCATGGGGCTTCTCCGTGTTGGGTTGACCGGATGGGGGTAACATCCACCTTGATAGCGGGTGTTGGTGTTGGTTTCAATATTTGCTATGGGTCTATTTTCAAAGTCTTTTTAGGCAAACCCAAGCAGCTGGACAGCACGGCTTCAGGGGTGATTTAACGAAAAGTTAACCAAGGTGGGCAATTCTGGAGCCTGTAGCCTTGTGCGAACCTTTTCCCGGAGACCGTTATGCGTTCCCCTGTTACTGCCATTGCCGCGGTCTTGACGTTGTCCGTTTTCGTGTCGGCGTGCTCGTTTTACAGCACGGTGCCCCGTCCGGTGCTGAAGGGTGGGGTGAACCTTGCCATTGCCGATACGGCCGCTGTTGTTGCGACTGACAAGACCCTTGAAGACCATTTGGCGTCCTACTACAGCGGCAAGGATTGCTACACCACCCGCGTCGAACAGGGGCGGACCTATTGCGTTGAAGACGAGCCCAACCCACAATCCAAGCTTTCGTGCTATCGTACGCTAGGTGATGTAACCTGCTACGAGAACCCAGACCCGACCAAGCCTAAAGAGCACCTTGTCGGCGACATGGGACAATAGCACTGTAAGCACTGGAACCCGTGCATGATACGTATTCTTGCTGCCTTAACCCTCCTGCTGCTGATTACCGGCGGCAGCGTCCTTTATATGGGCTATAAGCCGAGCTACGACCCCGAACTGCTGAAGAAAATCCAGCTCGTTTCCGAGATCAAGAGGGTCAAGCCGCTTGCCCTTAAGGGCGATACCCAGGCGCAATATGAACTCGGCCGTTTGTATGAGTTTGGTGATGTCAAAACTCGAAACCAGGCCCTGGCCGCTTTGTGGTACCAGCGCGCGGCTGAAAAGGGCCACGGCGATGCCCAGTATGCCATGGGCCGCCTGTACGATAAGGGTGAAGGCGTAAAGCAGGATTTCTACGCCGCCGCCAAGTGGTATCGCCTTTCAGCGACCTTCAGCAGAAACCCCAACGCCCAGTTCGGCATGGCGCAGCTGTATTTCTATGGTCGCGGTGTTGATCAGGATTACGGAAAGGCAATTGATTTTTACAAGCAGGCAGCGGCGCAAAACCACGCGATATCACAATACTTACTGGGCGCCATGTATGAAAATTCATGGGGCGTAAAGCAGGACTACATTCGTGCTTATATCTGGTACAAGCTTGCCGCGCCGAAAACAGAGGTAATATCCAAGATCAACCGCCGCTATAACCCGGTACGCGCACTACAATCCCTGCAAACGAAAATGAACCGTTACCAGATTGAAGAAGCGGAAAAGCAGATAAAGGCCATGCAAGCCAAGCGTTAGCCTGCCTTAAGGCGTAACCTGACAATACCCTTGAAATCATCGGGGTCGACAACGGCCCCCTTGCGGACAATTTCAATCCGTCCCTTGCGCGCAAGGTGGCGGGCCTGTTGCTTGACGGCCATAAGGTAACGCCGCCACAGTTGCGGCCCGTCTTTCGGGCGGCGCTTTTGTTCGGCAATGCGCTGGGCGATATCCTTGAAGGTCAGGGATTTTCCTTCGCCCGACTCGCCGAGCGCCGCCAAAATGGCATCGGCAACCGGGTCATCTTGAGCCGGGTTTTCTTCGGGGGTTTTTTTATCGGTATCGGTCATTAGGTGCCTTTCTCGGAAGGCAGGGTTCTAGCACGGCCCCGGAAATTATCCAACATGGCAACATCTTGGGTAATTTTATGGCTGGCTCAGCCCTGCATCAGGCCGCTGGTCACAAGACCGTCAAAAACGAACTGTACCGCCAATGCCGCCAGCAACACGCCGACCACGCGGGCCATCACGTTCAGGCCGGTCACCCCCAAAAGACGCTGCACCTGCCCCGCCACCAGCAATAGCGCCAAGGTCAACATCAGGATTGTCATTAATGCCGCCACCACAATCCCCAGCTGGGTTAGGTCGCCTGCCGCCTCGGCACTGAGCAGAACCACGGCGCCCATGGTGCCGGGCCCGGCAATCAGCGGGGTTGCCAGCGGAAAAACGGAAATATCCTTTTTGCCCTGTGCTTCCTCGGTCTCGTCATCGGTGGTGGTGACGCCACCGGAATGGCGCGCGAACACCATATCGACGGCGATCAGGAACAACAACATGCCACCGGCAACGCGCATGGCCGCCAACGTGATGCCGAGGCGTTCCAGCACCGCGCCGCCAAAGATAACGAACGCCAACAGCACAATTGTGGCAATGCCCACACCCTTGAGCGCCATTCGGGTCCGTTCCTGGCGCGAGGATCCCGCTGTCAGGGCAGCAAAAAGCGCCGCCACATCGATGGGGCCGATGGTGGCAAAAAAGGTGGTCAGGGCAACGAGGGCGGCTTCTGGCATGGGGGCCAAGATATCACAGGGTTGCCCAATGCCCCACCATGCAATTGCGCTTACGTCTCACCCTCGCCATCGGCGGCGAGAAATGTTAAATCTGGGCCCATGGACGACACATCCTTTTCATCACCCAGCTCGTCTGGCGCTGCGCCCGTTCACCACGGCGGCGACCTAGCGGCGGCCGCGGCGCGCTTCGGCACGCCGGGTAATAGTTGGCTCGACCTATCCACCGGCATCAACCCGGTGGCGTATCCGCTTGGCCCGGTGCCAGAAACCGTCATGGCGCGGTTGCCTGATGGCGGCGACCTTGAAGGCCTGCATGACGCCGCGCGTCGGGCCTATGGCGCCTCACCCGAGGCCGCCATGGTGGCGGCACCGGGAACACAAGCCCTGATCCAGGCGCTGCCACGGCTTTTCCCAGTGGCCAGCGTTGGCATCATGGGCCCAACGTACGGCGAACACGCCCCGGCGTGGGCTGTGGCCGGCCACCGGGTTGCCGATGAACGCAACATCTGTGGCCTCGCTGCCGGGCCATGGTCGTATGCGGTGGTGGTCAACCCCAACAACCCCGATGGCCGCGTCCAGCAGCCCGATGGCGTGCTCGCCTTCGCCGAAGAACTGCACGGTCGTGGCGGCGTCTTGGTGATAGATGAAGCCTTCGTTGACGTGTCGCCAGAACTTTCCGTGAGTGCCTATGCCGGCACGCAAGAACACAAGGGGCTGGTGGTGTTGCGTTCGTTCGGCAAGTTTTTTGGCCTCGCCGGGGTGCGGCTGGGCTTTGCCATTGGTGAACGTGAAACCATGGCGCGCCTTGAAAGCGCACTGGGGCCATGGGCGGTTTCCGGCCCGGCCATCTGGGCGGGCGCCCGGGCGTTGGCGGACACCACATGGGCCAGTGAAACCCGCGCCCGTTTAAAAAATGACGCGGCGCGCATGGATAGCTTGTTAACCGGCTTTGGCATGGAAATAGTCGGCGGCACGGACTTGTTCCGCCTCGCTTCACACGATGACGCCCAAGGCGTTTACGAACGGCTGGGAAGCGCGGGCGTTCTGGTGCGTCGCTTTGACGACCATCCTTCATGGCTAAGGTTTGGACTTTGCGCCAATGAAGGCGACTGGTCGCGCCTTGAAAAGACCCTCGGAAAAACCACTTAGACTTTTCCCTTAAGCGCCGCCTCATACATCTGGTGCATTTCCTTAACGCCCACCGGGCGCGGGTTGCCACCGGCGGTCGGGTCGTTGGCCGCCATTTCGGCCAGTTCATCAAGTCGGTCTTCGGTGACGCCGATCTCGGTGGCCGTATGCGGAATGCCCAGTGCCTTGCGCCAGTCCAGAACCCACTTGAGCACGCCATCAAACCCGCCTTCGATGCCGAGATAGGGTGCTAGGGCATCCATTTTTTCGGCGATGGCCGGTTTGTTGAACGCCATCACATAGGGCAGGAACACCGCGTTGGCGAGGCCGTGGTGCACATCCAGCAGCGCGCCGACCGGGTGGGCCAGCGAATGCACCGCGCCGAGGTTTTTCTGAAACGCCGTCGCCCCCATGGAAGCTGCGGCCAGCATGTGGGAACGGGCCTCAATGTTGGTGCCGTCTTCAACCGCCACATGAAGCCATGTCTTGATCAGGCGCATGCCTTCCACCGCGATGCCGTCGGCCTTGGGGTGGTAGCCGGTTGCGCAATAAGCCTCGAAGCAATGCACGAAGGCGTCAATGCCGGTGGCCGCGGTGATGTGCGCCGGTAGGCCAACCGTCAGTTCGGGGTCGGAAATAACAATGCGCGGCAACATGGAGGGGTGAAAAATGATGGTCTTGGTGTGGGTGTCTTCGTTGGTAATGACAGACGAACGCCCGACCTCGGAGCCGGTGCCTGCTGTCGTCGGCACGGCAACCACGGGGATAAGGTTGGTCTCATCGACCCGCTTCCAGTTGTCGCCAAGGTCTTCGAAATCCCAGATGGGGCGGCTTTGTCCCGCCATCAGGGCCACGGCCTTGGCAGCGTCAAGTGCGCTGCCGCCGCCAAAGGCGATAACGCCATCGTGGCCACCCGCCTTGAAAACTTCAACACCGGCTTCCACATTGGCACCCACCGGGTTGGGCTTGATGTCGCTGAACACCGCCGTGGGCAGCCCGGCGGCTTCGCAGTTTTTGATGGCATCGGCAATCATTGGCAACCCGGCAATACCGGGGTCGGTGACCAACAGCGGCTTGGTCATGCCCAGTAGTTTGCAGTCGTCGGGTAATTCCACGATGCGCCCGGCGCCGAAACGCATGGCGGTGGGGTAGTTCCAGTTTCCACTCAGTATATTGGGGGGGGCATTTTCCATTTGTTAAATCTCGGTCTTGAGGTGGAAGGACTTGGGCCGTGTCAGGTGTTCATAGCCCAGCGTTGATAGCGTGCACCCGCGCCCAGAATTCTTGATGCCTGTCCATGCCAGCGCCGGATCGAGGTAATCGCAACGGTTCTGGAAGAAGGTGCCGGTATTGATTTGGTCGCCCACAACCACGGCGCGTTCGTTATCAGTGGTAAAGATGGCAGCTGTCAGGCCGAACTCGCTGTCGTTCATCAGCGCAACAGCATCAGTGTCGCTGGCCACTTTTTGAATGCCAACCACAGGGCCGAAACTTTCTTCCGTCATCACCCTCATGGAATGGTCCACATCGACCAACACCTGCGGCGCCTGATAGGGTGTTGATTCACTGTGCGCCGGAAACGTCGTGGGATCGATCAGGGCCTTGGCGCCAGCTTTAATGGCATCACTAATTTGTCCGCGCACGAAATCGGCCGCATTGGTGCGCACCATAGGGCCGAGGGTGGTTGCCGTGTCCATCGGGTTGCCCAGCACATATTGCTTTGTAAGCTCGGCAAAGCCCTCGACAAATTCATCATAGATATCGGCGTGGGCATAAATGCGCTCAATGCCGCAGCACGACTGGCCGGAATTGAAGAATGACCCATCAACCAGCGTCTCGATGCTGTGTTTGAGGTCGGCATCCGGGGCCACATAGGCTGGGTCCTTGCCGCCCAGTTCCAGGCCGACACCGATAAACCGCCCAACGGCAGCCTTTTCGACCATTTCACCGCCGGGAACCGAACCGGTAAAGGAAACGAAGTTGACTTCATCGGCCTTGATGACGCGTTCGGTATCGCCGTGACTGAGGTGCAGGTACTGGAAAATGTCTTTCGGCAGGCCGGCGGCAGCAAAGGCCTCGGCAAAGCGCTCGGCGCACAAGGGCGTTTGCGCAGAATGTTTTAACACCACCGTGTTGCCCGAAACCAGCGCCGGGATGATGGCGTTGACCGCGGTGAGATAGGGGAAGTTCCACGGCGCGATAACGAACACGCTGCCCAGCGGCTGATGGCGGATATAGCGCGTAAAGCCCGGCTTGGGCTCTACGGGCATATCCTTTAAGGATTGCGGTGCGATGGCCAGCATGTGGCGGGCGCGTTCTTCAAAGCCCGCAACCTCGCCCGCCGCATAGGCTATCGGGCGACCCATCTGGTGGGTGATTTCCTCGGCGATATCACTTTTTTTACCGACGAACGCATCCACTGCCGCGCTCAATACCTTGACGCGATCTTCAACGGAAGTTTGCTGCCATTCGCCTTGCGCAGCCTTACCGCCGGAAAGGGCGTTCTGGATTTCAGTTTCGCTTGCGAAGTCGCGCTCAACAAACACCGAACCGTCCACCGGGGATACGGTGCGAATACCATTACTCATGTTCGTGCTTCCTAAATTATTTTGCTAAATGATTTCAAAGTAACGGTCGAGCTCCCAATCCGTAACGTGACGGCGGAACTCGCGCTCTTCCCATTCGCGCGAGGCTGCAAAGTGCTCAACGAACTCATCACCAAACAATTCCCGTGCCGCCTTGGATTTCTTCAACGACTGGGCGGCATCCCACAACGTTGGCGGGAGCTGTAAATGCTTGGGAAACTTGATGTCGTAGGCGCTGCCTTCGACCGGCTTGTCAGGGTCGATCTTGTTCTTGATGCCCCACAAACCAGAAGCGATGGCCGCGGCTAGCGCTAAATACGGGTTGGAATCAGCGGCCGGGATGCGGTATTCCACGCGTTGCGATTTTTCGCCGCCCGATATAACGCGCAACGCGCAGGTGCGGTTATCAATGCCCCAGCTGGCATCGGTGGGCGCCCAGAAACCGGGAACCATGCGGCTGAATGAATTTATCGTCGGCGAGATCATGGCCAGCACTTCGGGCATTAGCTTTTGTTGTCCGCCAACAAAGTGGCGCTGCACCTGGCTCATGTTGCCGGGCTTCTTGGCGTCATAAAAAGCGTTCTTGCCGCCCTTGGTCAGTGAAATGTGGATATGGCCGCTCTGGCCCGGCCAGTCGGGCGACCACTTGGCCATGAAAGTTGCCATCAGGCCCATGCGCTGTGCCAGCACCTTGGAAAAAGTCTTGAACATGGCCGCCTTGTCGGCGGCGGCAAGCGCGCCATCAACGGCGATGGCGGCTTCCATCACGCCGGGGCCGGTTTCTTCATGCAGGCCCTCGATGCTCATGTCCATCATTTCGCAACAATCAAGCAGGTCGCGGTAAAAATCTGAATGCACCGAATTGCGGATGACGGAATAACCGAAAAAGTCCGGTGCCAGGGATTTCAGGTTCTGGTATTTCTTTTCCCGTACCGAATGGGGCGTTTCCTCAAACACGAAGAATTCATATTCCAGCCCGGCCATCACTTCGTAGCCCATTTTCTTGGCCATCGCCAAAACACGGCGCAGAATGCCACGGGGGCATATTTTTTCCGCCTCGCCTTCAAACTCGCCAAGGAAAAACAGCATATCGTCTTCCCACGGTAGTTCGCGGCAGGTTTCAGGCAACAGGCGCACCGGGGCGTCCGGATAGCCGGTGTGCCAGCCGGTGAAGCTTACGTTGTCATAGAGCTGGTCGCGGGAATCCCACCCCAGCACCACATCGCAAAAGCCGAAACCTTTGTCCAGTGCGCCGGTAAACTTTTTCTTCGACATATATTTGCCGCGCAGAATGCCGTCGATGTCGAACACGCCGACCTTGATGTGGTCGAGGTCGCGTTCCTTGATAATTTTCTTGGCGTCGGCGGCGGTTTTAAGTTTTCTTGGATTCATCGCCATGTCGGCAGTCCCCTTGAACGTTCACTGGATAAATACTGAGTGGCTCGCCACCACCATGCTGGGGGCGAGTTTCGCGCCTTTAACCGACGGCGGTCAAGACGTCTGTATGCATTATGTTGTGGGCTGTTCTAGGCACCTGGAAAGGCGCGCACGTCCGGTGGCAGGTGGCTAAGGCCAAGCTTGCGGGGGTCGGCTCCGTTCAGGCCCGGCGCCTCGACCACCAGCACCATGGCGGCCATATCTGCGAAATCGGCGCGGAAATGAACCGAGCTTTTAAGCCCCAGCAGGCGACACGCCGCGGGGTCAGCACCGAGATGGCGGAACATGGCCTGATCGGCGGCCTGTTGCTTCTTGGTTGAGACCACCAGCTGCACACCTTCGATTTCAAGCAACGCCATGGGCCCAAGGTCAATAGTGGCACCGCCGAAAAAATCGCCGCTGGCTTTAAACTTTCCGTTGCTGATGGCCAGCACCTTAAATGTGCCTTCATAGGGCGTTTCGCCCACCGCCGCGTGGCGCGCGCCAAAGGCCATTGAAAAGGTTTCGCCGATTCCTGCCGCGTGCGCCATTTTGGCGGCAACCGGTTCAGCAAACACGCCCAGCAACACCTCACCCGGCTCGAACCTGTCCTTTGCATCAATGCACGCCTTTAACAAACCCACCGTGTCGCCGGTGCCGCCGCCGCCGGGGTTGTCTTGTGTGTCGGCTAAAATTACCGGCCCGCTGGCTACATTATTTTCCAGCGCGGCGGCGATGGCCGCTTCGGGGCTGTAAAGTTCAACGGCAAATTCGCCCTCACAGGCCACAAGCTCAGCCAGCATTTGCTCGGCTGCGGCCGCAACGGCCTCTGTACCGGTGCCAACGGCAACCACCGTCGGGCCAACGTCGGGCACATCGGCGGGCGGGAAGCCCATGGCCAGCGATAGGCATTCAACGTCGCCACCTTCCAGCGTTGCCAGCCGTTCATACAAACCCTTCGCGGGCTCAATGTCGGTGCATTGTGCCACCAGCGGCACCAGAAAGGGCGCGTGCCGCAGCGCCATGTGCCGGGGGCGACCGTCCTGTAACATGGCGTGCAACAGGTTTGCTGTTCGCTCGCCGGTCTCAAACATGTCGAGGTGCGGATAGGTACGATAGACCACCACCGCACTGGCGGCTTCGACCATGGCCGGGCTGATGTTGGTGTGCAAATCCAGGTTGGCAACGATGGGAAACACCGCACCCAGTTTTTTGCGAAAATGATTTAGGATATCGCCGTCTCCATCGAGGCTGGTTTCGGTCACCATGGCGCCGTGCAGGTCGAGGTAGAGGCCATCAATGTCGCCGTCTTGGCTGATGGCTTCATCCAGCATTTCATCCATCATTTTTAGAATGGTGGCGAAGGCTTCGGTGGTGACCGGCCCCGATGGCGGCGCCGCACACCACAGCAGGGGGATAATCTCATGACCCTGGTTTTGTGCGGCGTCAATAAAACCCGCAACGGGCAGGTTCATTCCCTTTACCGCCGGCGCCAGTGCACCGCCACGCACCAGGCCGGGCCACGCATCAGTGGCCTCGAAGTCGGCCAGCGTTGCTGGCTCAGTAGAAAAAGTATTGGTTTCGTGTTGAAAGCCGGCGATGGCAATGCGCGCCATGACGATGGGCTCCTTACCCTTGCCCTATACTTGAGCGGGCAGCTCGATCATTTCGCCATGCTTTGTGCAGGCTGCCTCGGCCAGCTCGACAAAGGCTTCGGTCACGGTCTCGGGTGCCTTCACCGTTTCGGGGTCTTCGCCCGGCATGGCTTCGGCGCGCATGGCCGTGCGCGTGCCGCCGGGGTTAATCAGGTTCACACGGACGTTGGTTTTTTTGGTTTCCTCGGCGTAAATGCCAGCCATCATTTCCACCCCCGCCTTGGAAATGGCATAGGCTCCCCAATAGGCGCGCGGCGCGTGACCGACCGTGGAAGTAACAAAGATGGCGCGCCCGGCATCCGAAGCGCGCAACAAGGGATCAAAGCTTCGCACCAACCGCCAGTTGACCGTCAGGTTGGTGGCCATCACCTTCTCGAACGTTTGCGGCTCGATGTGGCCGAGGGGTGAAAGCGTGCCCAACATACCGGCGTTGCCAACCAATATGTCGAGCTTGCCGAAGCGTTCATAAACCGCGGCGCCCATGTGATCGATGATTTCAAACTTGGTTAGGTCGCCCGGCACCAGCGTCGAGGGTTCGCCGCCGTTGATGGCCTTGATCTCGTCGTCCAGTTCTTCCAGCGCACCCTGGGTGCGGGCGGCCAAAATCAAGTGTGCGCCTTCAGCGGCAAAGCGCAGGGTAACGGCGCGGCCAATACCACGCGAGGCGCCGGTGATCAAGGCAACGCGCCCTTCAAGGCGCTTGGCGGGTGAATCGCTCATGAAACCTAAGCCTCTGACAGCAGGGATAATTGTTCCGGCCCGGGGTTGCCTTCGCGGTCTACCAGCCGGATGGGGTATTCGCCGGTAAAGCACGCATCGCAGTATTGCGGGCATTCCGCGTTGCGTTCTTTTTCGCCAACGGCGCGGTAAAGGCCGTCTTGTGAAATAAAGGCCAGCGTGTCGACGCCGATTTCCTTGGCCATTTCCTCGACGGTAAAGCGATGTGCCATCAGCTTTTCCTGGTTCGGGGTGTCGATACCGTAAAAGCACGAATGGGTTGTCGGCGGGCTGGAAATGCGCATGTGCACCTCGGCGGCACCGGCTTGGCGCATCATTTCAACAATTTTCATCGAGGTGGTGCCGCGAACGATGCTGTCATCCACCAGTACCACGCGCTTGCCTTTAATATGGGCGGCGTTGGCGTTGTGTTTCAATTTAACACCAAGGTGGCGGATGCTGTCGGTGGGTTCGATAAACGTGCGCCCGACGTAGTGGTTGCGAATAATGCCCAGCTCGAACGGGATGGCCGATTCTTCAGCATAACCAATGGCTGCCGGTACGCCGGAATCGGGCACCGGCACAATCATATCGGCGTCAACGCCGCTTTCGCGGGCCAGTTCGCGACCGATTCTTTTGCGCACCTCATAAACGTTCAGTCCACCCATGACGCTGTCGGGCCGGGCGAAGTAAATGTGTTCGAAAATGCAAAAGCGCGGCGGAACCTTGGGGAACGGCTTAAAGCTTTTCAGGCCATCCTTGCTGATGATGACGATTTCGCCGGGTTCGATATCGCGCTCATATTCGGCGCCGATGATGTCCAGCGCGCAGGTTTCCGATGCCAGCACCCATGCGTCGCCGGACTTGCCCAGCACCAATGGCCGCACGCCCAGCGGGTCGCGCGCGCCGATCAGCTTTTCACGGGTCAGCGCCAGCAGGGAGTAGGCGCCCTCGACCCGGCTCAGCGCATCAACCAGACGGTCCGCCACCTTGCGGTAATCGCTGGTGGCGACCAGGTGCAAAAAGGTTTCGCTGTCGTTGGTGGACTGGAAAATGCAGCCGCCCTCGACCAGTTCATGACGCAGCGTGCGCGCATTGGTCAGGTTGCCGTTATGCGCAATGGCAAAGCCGCCGAACGCCAGATCGGCAAACATGGGCTGCACGTTACGCAGCACCGTGACGCCGGATGTGGAATAGCGCACATGGCCGATGGCCATGGGGCCTTTCAGGCGTTCGATGACGTTTTCTGAATTGAAGTTGTCGCCCACCGGGCCAAGCGCGCGATGGGAATGAAAATGTTTGCCGTCATAAGCCACCACACCGGCGGCTTCCTGACCGCGATGTTGCAGGGCGTGCAGGCCCAGCGCCGTAAAGGCCGATGCATCGGGGTGGCCGAAAATGCCGAAAACGCCGCATTCATCGTGGAAATGGTCGTCGTCAAGTCCAGTTTCGCGGGTCATCGGTTTACTTCCGTTTATTGATTGGTGTTGAGCAGGCGGTCCAGGTCTTTGCGGTCCTTGGTCTCGTAACCATTCGCTTTCTCACCCGCCGGGGTCTCGACCGTGGGCGTGATGGCATCTTTAAACATTTGCTGCACTTTGTCGCGGGTGCTGATTTCACCCTCAGCGGGCGTTTTTTCGCCTTCGGCTTCCGGGTCTTCGGGCACCAGCGCCATCAACCCGGCGGAGCCCACTTCAACCCATTGAACGGCGCGGGCTTCCCTGATCCACGGGCCTTGCTCCTCGACCGGGATAACCCATTCATAGGCGATATAGGCAAAGCACACGATAATGGCGCCGCGCATAAAGCCGAACACCGCGCCCAACGAACGGTCGAGCGCGCCCAGCGCGCTGTCTTTGACGCGCCGCGATATGGAACGGGTCAACAGCGACATAAAAACCAGCGTAACAATGAAAAGGAGAATGCCGCTAACCACCGTGGCGAAGAAATCATCGGCGATAACCTGAAGCATGAAAGGTTTTAGCAGCGCTGTGCCATACATGGTCGCAAGCACCGCCGCCACCCAACCGGCAATGGACAACACTTCGTGCACTGAGCCGCGGGCATAAGCCAGAACGCCGGATATGGCGACAACGGCAATCACGGCGATATCGAACATGGTCATGGTTTAGGCCCGCTAAGTTTTGTCCGCAAACTGCTGCACCAGATCGACAAGGTGCTTGATTTCCTGCACCTTGATACCCTTAACCCCGGCCTTGGCACCCGGCTTTGTTTTCGAGCGCCCGGCGGGAATAACGGCGTGCTTGAAACCCAGCTTCGCCGCCTCTTTAAGGCGTTGCTCCGTGTGGCTGACGGCGCGCACTTCGCCCGATAACCCCACTTCGCCGAAAAACACCGTATCGGCCGGCACCGCGAGAGTGGAAAGCGACGATATCAACGCCGCCGCAACCGCCAGATCGGCCGCCGGTTCACTGACCCTGAGGCCCCCGGCAACGTTGAGGTACACATCATTGGCCCCCAGTGCAAGCCCGCATCGGGTCTCGGCCACGGCCATCACCTGCGCTAAGCGCCCTGAATCCCAGCCGACCACGGCGCGGCGGGGTTGCGCCAGCGATGAGGGCGATACAAGTGCTTGAATTTCCACCAACATCGGGCGTGTGCCTTCCATGCCAGCGAACACGGCGGCACCGGAAATTTCCTCATCGCGCTCGGCCAGAAACAGCGCCGACGGGTTGGCGACCTCGTCCAGCCCGCCATCGGACATCTCGAAAACGCCGATTTCATCGGTCGCGCCGAAGCGGTTCTTGACGGCGCGGAGGATTCGGAACTGGTGGCTTTTCTCGCCCTCGAAATAAAGCACGCTGTCGACCATGTGCTCGAGCACGCGCGGGCCCGCAATCTGGCCTTCCTTGGTCACGTGGCCGACCAGCAACACGGCAAAGCCCTTGCGCTTGGCCAGGCGGATCAGTTCGTTGGCCGAGGTGCGCACCTGCGAAACTGTGCCCGGCGCACTTTCCAACGCATCCACATACATGGTCTGGATGGAATCAATAATCACCGCTTTCGGTGCGTCCTTGCCTTTATAAGCGTCCAGCGAGGTGACGATGTCGCGCACGTTGGTGGCGGCGGCCAGCGCAACCTGTCCGCCCTTGATGCCGAGACGTTCGGCGCGCAGGCGGATCTGGTCAACCGCTTCTTCGCCCGATATGTAAATCACCGGGTGGTTGGTCGAAAGCTTCACCGCCGCTTGTAATAATAAGGTCGACTTGCCGATGCCAGGGTCGCCCGCCACCAACACGGCGGAACCGGGCACCAGCCCGCCACCCAGCACGCGGTCAAGCTCGGCAATGCCGGTTTGGGTGCGCGGCGGCGCCTTGCCTTCACCGGTCAGGCCGACAAAGTTGATCTTGCGGCCGCGGGCCGCGCCCAGCCCCTTGGGCTGACTTTCGCTGGCCGCTTCTTCGGAAAGCGTG
>CBFCYL010000043.1:0-17524 GCA_965602455.1 uncultured Thalassospiraceae bacterium
CTAATTAAATCTGAGATATAACAGAAACTTCTAGTCTGTTTGCCATCCCCGTAGATTGTAATAGGCTTCCCTTCTAGAGATTGACAGATAAAATTAGGAATAACCCTGCCATCATCTTGCCTCATCCTTGGTCCGTAGGTGTTGAAAATCCTCATTACCCTTATGTCAACTTCATTCATCCTGTGATAATCGAAGAACAGCGTTTCGGCCACACGCTTGCCTTCGTCGTAACACGCGCGCGGGCCAATGGGGTTGACGTTGCCAAGGTAGGTTTCGGGCTGTGGGTGCACTTCCGGGTCGCCGTAAACTTCGCTGGTGGAAGCCTGAAATATTTTTGCTCCCACGCGCTTGGCCAGGCCCAGCATGTTGATCGCGCCGTGCACGCTGGTCTTGGTGGTTTGCGTCGGGTTGTGCTGGTAGTGGATGGGCGATGCCGGACACGCCAGATTGTAAATTTCGTCCACTTCCACATACAGCGGAAAGGTAACGTCGTGACGCATCAGCTCGAAATTTGGGTTGTCCTTCAGGTGGGCGACGTTTTCCTTCGGCCCGGTGAAGAAGTTATCCACACACAGCACATCATGACCGTCACCCAGCAGGCGCTCGCACAGGTGCGAGCCGAGAAAACCGGCACCACCGGTAACCAAAATACGCTTGCGTGAAAACCGAGACATAAAGCCCCTCCGCCCTGTTGTTGCACCGCCTAACCTACCATTCCCGGCTTCGGCTGAAAAGACAACATCTTCAACGAATTAGGGCGGGTTAGGGGCTTTTTTGGGCTTTTTCAGGTGTGTAAAAAACGCCGTGTCTCACCTTCGAGTACCAGTGCCGTCAGGCGTTCGCTCATCCAGGCGCCGGTGTCGATGCCGATGCGGTTGGCCTGTTCGTCCGGCTGGCGGCGAATGGAATGACCATGGACGACCATGTGGCCAAAATCCCTTTTCGAATTGAGGAAGCTTTCGCGAATCCACATCAGGTCCGAAGGTTGCTGGCGCTTCAGGGTGATGCCCGGGCGCACCCCGGCATGAACAAAAAGATAATCACCCTCTATGTGGTGCAGCTTCATGGTATCGAGCAGCGTTTGCTGGCGCTTGGGTAGCGCCTTGGCCAGCAGGTCGCGAAGGGCTTCCGGGTCGTCGCGCGTGACCTCAAGGCCATAGCTTTCCAGGGTTTCGGCGCCACCGTTGGCCAGCCAGTCATACAGTTCCTCACGCCCGGCAAGGAAGGCCAGCATCATGTCTTCGTGGTTGCCCTTGATGAAGTGCGCCTCGAAGCCCTTTAACGGTTTGCCGGCCAGCAGGTCGAGCACTTCGTTCGAGTGCGGGCCGCGATCCACCAGATCGCCCAGCATAACCAGCACCCGGCGTTTGGGCGTGGATTTTTTGGCCGCGTCGGTGGTGATTTTTTTAAGCAAGCGTTCCAGCAGGTCGAGGCGCCCGTGGACATCGCCGATGGCATAAACGCGCGTGCCATCCGGCACCCGAGGCGGTTGGGGCGTTGGCGCTGGCCTGGCCTTGGGCGTCGGCGGGGGCTTGGCGGGTGTGGGTGTCATGGCCAAATCATGGCGGCGTCTGGCACCCCTTGGCAAGGGGCTGGGGCGGTCGGGACCGTCGATGGCGGTGCTAAACGGGGCAAAATGGCTTGAAAATAAGCGTTTCAGGGCGCTTTTTGCGGCTTTTGACTCCCGATCGGTCATTGCCTATTAACCATCAGCCCTTACGATTGGCCCATCGGGCGGGGTGATTCTCTCAAGGGGGGTATAATCGCGCCCATGGCGGTATGGTTACGGGCATTTTTCTAGGAATAACAATGGGCGATTACTCCCAGGCCTACGCCGGTGGCGGGCAGGACAGCAAGACCAAGGAGGCGCGCCTGCTCGACCTCTTGAGCCGGATTCGTTCGCAGGCCGCCAGCTACTTCGCCGTTCACATGCATTTTTCATTACTGCGCGCTTCGCACCGCCAGCCGCATTTCATGCGCATGGCGCAGCGCACGGTGGACTCACTTTCGACCAAACAGGATGTAGAGGTTTTTACTCTCGGCAATGGTGATGTGGTCATGCTGTGCCGCAACGTTCCGGTGGACGATGTTGACGATGTGGTGTTTCGCCTGCGGACAATTTTTCACGAAGATCCCCTGACCCAGGCCGAAGATGGCTCGGCCGACGATCAGTTTTCCACCTGGTATGACATGTCCCAGCAGGCCGATTTCAAGGGCCTTGAAGACAGCGTGCAGGTATTGGCCAAACAGGCCGAAGCCGCACGCGATGAACAAGCCGAGGCCCTTTCCACCGGACGTGCATCCAAGGCCATGGATGGCGCAGCGCTGGAACCGGAAATGCTGACAGCCATTAACCAGAAAATGCTCGAGGTTCGCATCGGCGATTTGGTCCGACGGCAAACAGCGGTCAGCGTTAAGCCCAAGGAAGGTCACAAACTGGCATTTCGCGAGCACTACGTCGCCATGGAAGGTTTGCGCAAGCGCATTGCGCCAAATATCAATCTGTTCGCCAACAACTGGCTGTTCCAGTACCTTTCGGAAACACTGGACGCACGCGTGCTTGAAGTGTTGTCGCGGCTTGATTTCGCCGAACAGGATGCGCCGATTAGCGTAAACCTCAACATCGCAACCCTGTCGGCAAGGCCGTTCCAGAACTTTAACGCCATTGTCGGTGAACACACCAACAAGGTGATTATCGAGCTACAGGCCATTGATATTTTTTCCGACATGGGCGGTTTCAACCGGGCGCGGGACTGGCTTAAGGAGCGCGGCTATCGGGTGCTGGTTGACGGCCTTAGCCCGCTGACCCTGCATTTCTTCGACGCCAGCAAGCTGGGCGCCGACCACGTTAAAATTTCATGGGGCCCGGAAGTGCGCGGCGGCGTTGGCCAGGACCAGACCGACCGTATTAAGGCAGTGGCACA
The DNA here is from genome assembly GCA_965602455.1 of uncultured Thalassospiraceae bacterium. Lineage (GTDB taxonomy): Bacteria > Pseudomonadota > Alphaproteobacteria > Rhodospirillales > Magnetovibrionaceae > CBFCYL01. The sequence goes on from CBFCYL010000043.1 coordinate 2,925, forward strand.
CGCAATGCCACATGACGGCGTTGTGCTGGCGCGCGTCGATTCCGAAGAAGGCATAAGCTGGGGCCTCGGCCTCGGCATCACCTGTTTTCAAGGTCATTACATCGACCGCGTGGTCGAAATGATGCAGCAGAAGGGGCTAATCTAATATGGCTGTCAGCACATCCGCCCCAACCCATCATCATCGCCGCACGCAGGAGCAATTGTTGCTGGAATACATGCGTCGCCTGGAAACCCGCCGTGAGGGTAGGCGCGCCGTGCGCATTAACATTTCGGCGTTGATGCCGTCCAACCGGCGCGACCATCACCTGCGCGCTGCATCCAATAATTTTGAAGGCCTTGTATCCGACCTACAGGGGCAGATGTTCACCCTAAAAACACAGGATATGTTTTTCGTTTATAAGTCAGAATCCCATGCCCGTGTTGAAGATGTGGTGCAAAAGATAAAGTTCCTGTTCAGCGACGACACACTTTTCGATGACAAGGAAAACGGTGAAGCGGCGTTTGTGACGTGGCTTGATATCGAAAACAACTTCGATGAAGCGTTTCGCGACATTCAGGAAATGGCGGATGAGCGCCCTGATGACAACCGGTCCGTATCGCAGTCCAACGTGCGCGCTCAGTTAAAGGCGCGTCAGGAACACGGCGACCCGTTGACGCCGGAAATTCTCGGCCGTGCCACAAAGGCGCTGAAACGCACTGACCTTTCAAACCTTGTGCGGCGCCAATATATTTGCCGCGTATCTAAAAAAATGGTTCCGAAAACGGAGTTCAGCGAACTTTATATTTCCATCAGCGATTTGTGCGAAACCATGTTGCCGGGCATTAACCTGACATCCAACCGCTGGCTGTTTCAATACATGACCGAAAGCCTTGACCGGCGCGTGCTTTCGTTGATGGCGAAGTCGGACCAGATTACGTTTTCCGGCGACATTAGCTTTAACGTCAATGTTTCCACCATTTTAAGCCCGGAATTCATGCAGTTTGACGAGGGCATATCGGCCAGCCGCCGCGGTTCGCTGGTATTGGAAGTCCAGAACGTCGATGTGTTTGCAGACCTCGGTGCGTTTTTGTTTGCGCGGGAATTCGTGCAGGAAAAAGGCTATCGCATCTGCCTTGACGGTCTGACCTACCAGACGTTCAGCATGGTTGACCGCGGGCGCCTTGGCGTGGATTACATGAAGGTGCATTGGCATCCCGAACTGATGGATGGCGGCGAGGAAATGGTCGCCAAGCTCAAGGCGCTGGTCAAGGAATCGGGCAAGGGCACGGTCATCCTGACCCGTTGCGACAATCGCGAAGCCATCGACTATGGCAAGTCCGTGGGCATTCGCCTGTTCCAGGGCCGGTTTATCGAACACTTAATTGCTGAAGATGAACGCCGCCTGCAACTGCTCAAACTCAAACACCGCATAGAACGCAGCTAGCATTTATTCACTGCCACCCTTTTCGCTGACCGCGGCTTCGGCAAAGGTCGCCATGTCGTTATGGCACGCCACCGCAGCCCGGATGATGGCGCTGGCCAGCACCGCGCCGGTGGCTTCGCCAAGGCGCATGTTCTGGTTTAACAGGGCTTTTTTGCCCAACCGTTCCAACAGGCGCCTGTGTCCCGGTTCCACCGACACATGGCCGACCTTGCAATGGTCGAGTGCGCGTTCGTTTACGCCCGTTAAGGTGGCGGCCGATGCGGTGGAAACATAACCATCGAGCATAACCGGCACTTGCTTGAGGCGTGCACCCAGCACCGCACCGGCAATAGCCGCCATCTCGCGCCCGCCGAGGCAGCGCAGCACATCAAGCCCGTCTTTGATTTCGCCTTTGTTCACTTCAAGGCCCCTGGCAACAACGGCTGCCTTGGACGTCACACCTGCGGCATCAAGCCCGGTGCCGGCGCCGGTCCAGTCCGCCGCGTCGCCGCCGAAAAGCCCCAGACAAATGGCCGCCGATGTGGTGGTGTTGCCAATACCCATTTCGCCGAGGCAAACCATATCCGATGACTTGTCCACCACCTTCATGCCGAAGGCTATGGCTTCGGCACATTCGGCGTCGCTCATGGCGGGCCCCTGGGTAAAGTCCTGGGTCGGGTTGTCGAGGTCCATGGCTTCGACACAAAGGCCAACGTCCATCACCTTGCACATTTGGTTGATGGCGGCGCCCCCGGCTTCAAAGTTTTGCACCATTTGTGCAGTCACTTCCGCCGGAAAAGCCGAAACGCCTTGCGCCACCACACCGTGGTTTCCGGCGAAGACGTGCGCGCTGATGCGTTTCATGGATGACGGATAGCGCCCCTGCCAGGCCGCCGCCCATGACGCCAGGCCTTCAAGACGGCCCAGCGAACCGGCGGGCTTGGTCAATTGTGGTTCACGTTCAGCGGCTTCGTGGGCGGCCTGTTTATCGGGGCCGGGAAGGTCCTTGAGCAGGGCGCGAACATCGTCCAAGGTATTGACTGTCGGCAGGGCGGTCATCGGGGTCTGATCCTTTTGAAAGACTATTGTTCAGCGTTTCTAGACGATAAAGCATTACGGGAAAAGAAAACACATCGTCATGGTCAAGACATCAAAAAAGACATCAAAGCGCACGCCTGAAAAAACACCACCGGCGGGCCTGCTGAACCGGGTGCTGGGCGATTTTCACGTGGCGTGGCGGTTTTTCACCCGCCTGCCACTGCCTGACGGCCTTCCTACAAACAACACCAAGCTGGCCGCAGCGGCCAGCGCCTTTGCGCCGGTCGGTTTTGTGGTCGGCTGCGCGGCCGCCCTCGTGCTGTGGCTGGTGGCCAGTGCCGGGTTGCCATCGTTGGTGGCGGTGCTTTCGGGGCTGGCAGCAGCGGCATTGATAACCGGCGCCCTTCATGAAGACGGTCTGGCTGACGTTGCTGACGGTTTCGGCGGCGGCGCGACCAAAACTAAAAAGCTGGAGATTATGAAAGATTCGCGTATCGGCACCTATGGCGTGCTGGCGTTGGTGTTTTCCGTTGGCATCAAGGCGGCCTTGCTGGCGGCCATGGTAGACGGTGCCGGTGCCGGGCTGGCGGCGGTGGCGCTGATTGTGGCCCACACGCTGTCGCGTGCCGGCCTGCCGATGATGATGGCGCGCATGGAACCGGTGCGCCGTAGCGGCCTTGGCAAAAGCGCCGGGCGCCCGGAACGCGAAGACGCCTTTATCGCCGCGGCTATTGGTCTGCTGCTGGCCATTTTTGTAGCGGGGCCGCTTGTTGGCTATGGCGCGGTGCTCATCGCCGGGTTGTTGGCGGGGCTCGGCTTTGAGGCGGCTGGCTGGCTGGCACATCGCCAGATTGGCGGCGTGAGCGGTGATGTGCTGGGCTTTGCCCAACAGGTGACGGAACTTTTGGTGCTGGTCGCCTTGTCGGTTGTATCGGTCTTGTTGAGCGGGGCAATATAATGCACGCGCCCGTTTCCACCGTTGAAAGCACAACCCAGTGGTGGTGGGTGCGCCATGCCCCGGTATTGGGAGATAGCGCGCGAATTTCCGGGCAGCGGGACGTTGATGCTAATTTTTCCGAATCAGCAACGGTGACGGCGCTGGATTTACTTTCCCGGCGCCTGCCCGCGGATGCCGTTTGGGTGACATCAAACCTTTCACGTGCGATAGAAACCGCCGCCCGGCTCGGCGGCACAACAACAACCATCGAGCCGGATTTGGCCGAGCAGGATTTTGGGCTTTGGACCGGACGCACCTGGAACGAAATTGGCGATGAAGCCGCCCGTTTCTGGGATGCCCCAGCCGATAACCGTGCACCGGGTGGCGAAAGCTTTGCCGATGTCTGCGGGCGCGTGAACGCGGCCATTGAGCGCCTCGGGGCGCAATACGCCGGGCGCGATATTATCGCCGTGGCCCACGCCGGGACTATCCGCGCGGCGCTGGCGCTGGCAAGTGGCTTGATGCCTGCCGATGCGCTGGCGCTGGAGGTTCAAAATCTGTCGCTCACCCGCATTGACCATACTCACGGCGGGGGTTTCAGGGTGCCGGTTTAATTGTCGTGCCAATGGGTCTACTCTATATATACGTATATATACGTCACCTGACTGGCCCCCATGTTTTCAAACAAGAGGCATCGTTATGTCCGCTACCCAAGCCCCAGCACCGCTGCCGTCGCTGACCCTGGTGCTGGGTGGCCAGCGTTCGGGTAAAAGCGCGCATGCCGAAGACCTGATCCACGGCGTTATTGCCGAAACCGGTGGCGCGGTTTATCTGGCCACGGCTCTGGCCGGTGATGAGGAAATGACGGCGCGCATCAAGCAGCACCGCGAACGCCGCGATGAAAAATGGCAAACCGTCGAAGCGCCGTTCGCCATCGCCCACGCCCTTGAAGGGCTGGCCGATTGCACCAAGCCCGTTTTGGTGGATAGCCTCGGCATGTGGGTCGCCAACGAGCTGGAGGCGGGGCGTGATCCATTGGCCGGGGCATTGATTGACGATCTGGCCAAGGCGATGGCCGCCCACCCGGCGCCGGTGGTGGTGGTTTCGGATGAAACCGGCCTTGGCGTGGTGCCGGTCAGCGACATGGCGCGTAAGTTCGTTGACGCGCTGGGCACGCTCAACCAAAGTGTCGCCGCCGCGGCCGACCGTGTGGTGTTGGTCACCGCCGGGCTGGCGCAAGTTCTGAAATAATAGCGTCAAATAAAGACAAGAAAGAGAAGCAGACATTCATGAAAATCCCCGCCACCGTTATTACCGGCTTTCTCGGCGCCGGAAAAACAACCCTGATCCGTCACCTGCTGGAAAACGCAAACGGGCGGCGCATTGCGCTTATCATTAATGAGTTCGGCGATTTGGGTATCGACCGCGAAATTGTTTCCGGCTGCGCCATTGAGGGTTGCAACGAAGAAGACGTGATGGAGCTGGCCAACGGCTGCATCTGCTGCACGGTGGCCGATGAGTTTCTGCCGGTGATGGAGGCGCTTTTGGCGCGTGATGTGCCGCCCGAACACATTGTTATTGAAACATCGGGTCTTGCGCTGCCCAAACCGCTAATCAAGGCGTTCAACTGGCCCGAGGTCAAAACCCGCGTCACCGTCGATGGTGTGATCGCGGTGGTGGACGCCCCGGCGTTGCACGAAGGCACATTCGCCCACGACCCGGCCGCCGTTCAGGAAAGCCGCGAGGCCGATGAAAACCTTAATCACGAAACGCCACTTTCCGAAGTGTTTGAAGACCAGCTGCTGGCCGCCGACCTGGTGGTGCTGGGCAAGGCCGATTTGCTGGACGAGGCGCAAATGCAAGCCCTGAGCGCGCGACTGGCTGGCGAGCTGCGCGAAGGTGTTCGTGTGCTCAGCACCGAACAGGGCCGGGTGCCGGTTGATGTGCTGCTCGGCCTTGGTGCCGGGGCCGAAGACGACCTCGACGCGCGGCCTTCGCACCACGACCTTGATGACGACCACGAACACGATGATTTCGAAAGCTTCACCATCGACATTGAAACCATTCACGACCCGAAGCACCTTGAAGCAACATTGATTGAAGTAGCCCGCGACCACGGTGTTCTTCGCATGAAGGGCTTCGTTGAAGTTGCGGAAAAACCCATGCGCCATGTGGTCCAGGGCGTCGGCTTGCGGTTCACGCGCTATTTCGACCGCCCGTGGAAAGAAACGGAAGCCCGCGACGGGCGGCTGGTGGTGATTGGCGAAGCTGGCCTTGACCGGGTGGCCATCACCCAAAAAATACAGGGTGCCACTGGCAGCAACGCCAGCAAAAGCACAAGAGAGAGCGCCGCCTGATGCATCTGCTGGCCGCCCTTCCCGGTGAAATCGAGGATGGCAGTGTTGCTGTTGACCTCGGCCAGACACCGGGCGATGTGGTGGTGCTCAGCGCATCGGATACCGAACTGGCAGCGCTTTCAACCGCATACGCTACGGCGCGTCAAAGCCTTGCCGGCCAAAACGTTCAATTACCCAGCCTGCGCCTCGCCAACCTGTTGCACCTGACGCATAACCTGTCGGTCGATCTTTATGTGGAAAACGTTATCGCCCACGCGAAACTGGTGGTGGTGCGCCTGTTGGGCGGGCGGGCCTATTGGCCCTATGGCGTTGACGAAGTGGTGGCGGCGTGTCGTGAAAACAACATTTCCCTAGTGCTGGTGCCTGGCGATGACCATGCCGATGCCGAGTTACAACGACTTTCGACCGTGACCAAGGAAGATGCCCACGCCCTTTGGCAATACCTGCTGCAAGGCGGCATTACCAACGCAGAAAACTTTATCGCCCGCGCCGCATCGTTATGCGGACCGGAAGTGCCATGGCGCCCACCCGCGCCGTTGCTAGCCGCCGGGCTTTACTGGCCGAAAAGTGAAAACAATTCCGAAAACGAAATTACGTTCGATGCTGTGCGCACCCACTGGCGCGAAGGCCAGGCTGTGGTGCCGGTGGTTTTTTACCGGGCACTTGTCATGAGCGCCGACCTTGAACCCGTGGATGAACTGGTGCGTGGGCTGGCGGCGGCGGGCCTTAACGCCTTGCCCATTTTTGCCGCCAGCCTGAAAGACCCGGTTTCCGTTGCCGTGATTGACGATGTGCTGGATCGGGTGGACGGCTTGTCGGATGAAGATTTCCCGCTGGGTTGCGTCATTAATATGACGGCGTTCGCCACAGCCAAACCGGGCGCGGAAGCACCAACGCCAACGCCCTTTCAGGCGCGCGACCTGATGGTGCTGCAGGCCGTGTTGGCCGGCGGCACGGCTGAACAATGGCTTGATGGCACACGCGGTTTAAGCCCGCGCGACATTGCCATGCACGCCGCCCTTCCGGAAGTAGACGGCCGGGTGCTGACCCGTGCCATTGCCTTCAAGCAGGTGGCCGTTCGCGACGAAGCATCCGAGTGCGATGTGGTGCGCTTTAAGGCCCAACAAGACCGCATCGATTTTGTTTGTGAGCAGGCCGCAAGCTGGGCGTGGCTGCGCACCGCGCCTCAGTGGTCAAAGCGCGTTGCCATTGTGCTGGCGAACTATCCCAACCGCGACGGACGCTTAGGCAACGGCGTTGGCCTCGACACCCCGGCGGGTGTTATTGAGACCCTGAAGGTGATGGCGGAAAATGAATACGAAGTGGATGACATTCCCGAAACCGCTAACGCACTTATAGAACGCCTGCAAGCAGGGCCGACCAATTCCCACGATGCGGTGAAAATAGCCGCCGCCGAACATACGTTCGCGCTGGCCGACTATCAGACTTTCTTTGAAGGTTTAAGCGAAGCTGTGCAACGTGCGGTCACTGAGCGCTGGGGCGCACCTCAAACCGACCCGTTTTTTCGCGCGGCTGATCAAAGTTTCGCCATGCCCGTGTTTATGTGCGGTGAAACCGTCATTGGTCTGCAACCGGCGCGCGGTTACAACATTGACCCGGTGAAAAGTTATCACGACCCGGCGTTGGTGCCGCCGCATGGCTATCTGGCATTTTATGGCTGGTTGCGCGAAGAATACGACGCCGACGCCATCATTCATTTTGGCAAGCACGGCAATCTGGAATGGTTGCCGGGAAAGGCACTGGCGCTTTCGGAAAACTGTTTTCCAGAAGCTGCCCTCGGCCCAACGGCAAACCTTTATCCTTTTATCGTCAACGACCCCGGCGAAGGCACACAAGCAAAGCGGCGTACGTCTGCCGTTATTATTGATCACCTGACACCACCGCTGGCGCGGGCCGAAACCTATGGTCCGCTTCGCGATCTGGAAGTGCTGGTGGATGAATATTACGAGGCCAGCGGGTCCGACCCCCGGCGCATGAAAATTCTCAAGCGCGATATTCTCGAGCTGTGCCACAGCACCGGTCTGGCGGTTGACCTGAACATGAGCACAAAGCCCGATGGCGACGAAGACCTGAACAAGCTCGACGCTTACTTGTGCGAGTTAAAAGAGATGCAAATCCGCGACGGCCTGCACATTTTCGGCCAAAGCCCGGCGGGCGAGGGCCGGGCTTCGTTGCTGGTGGCGCTGGCCCGCGTGGCCCGTGGCGGGGCCGCCCATGAGGTGGGCATCACGCGTGCGCTGGCGCTGGATCTGGAGCTTGGCTTTGATCCACTGGACACCAACTTCGCCAAGCCGTGGGAAGGTACGCGCCCGGAAGCTCTGGAAAGTGTAAGCACGGACGATTGGCGCACCGCGGGCGACACGGTGGAAAGACTTGAACTGTTGGCGTTGGCGCTGGTCAGGGGCGAAGCAAAAGCCGAAGCCGGGTGGACGCACACGGCCCCGGTGCTGAATGAAATTGAAATCCGCTTTCGCCCTGCAATTGACGCTTGCGGCGAGCATGAACTGGCGGGGTTGATGCAGGGCCTGAACGGACGCTTCGTGGCGCCGGGGCCATCGGGCGCACCGACGCGTGGCCGCGCCGATGTATTGCCCACGGGTCGTAATTTTTATTCCGTCGATACCCGCCACGTGCCGACACCGGCGGCGTGGGAACTGGGCTGGAAGTCTGCCGCCATGCTGGTTGAACGCCACGCCCAGGAAACGGGCGACTGGCCGCGGGCTATGGGCTTGAGCGCTTGGGGCACCGCCAACATGCGCACCGGCGGCGACGACATCGCCCAGGCGCTGGCATTGATTGGCGCCAAGCCGACGTGGGACGTGGCGGGCGGACGGGTTACCGGGTTTGAGGTCTTGCCGGCATCCGTGCTGGGGCGCCCGCGCGTTGATGTGACCTTGCGCATTTCAGGCTTTTTCCGTGATGCTTTTCCCGGCCTTATTGATTTGTTCGACAGTGCCGTGCGGGCCGTTGCCGCGCTGGACGAAGATGAAAGCGAAAACCCATTGGCGGCGCGCGTTAAAGCCGACGCCCTTGCCCTTCAGGCCAAAGGGCTGGACGGCGATGCGGCCCACCATGAAGCCGCGCACCGGGTGTTCGGCTCCCAGCCCGGCGCTTATGGCGCGGGGCTACAAGCCTTGATGGACGAGCAGGGCTGGGAAACGGACGATGATTTGGCGCGCGCCTATGTGGCGTGGGGCGGCTATGCCTATGGCGCCGGTGCCGAGGGCAAGGCGCAGCATGGCCTGTTCGAGGAACGGTTGAAATCGCTCGATGCGGTGGTGCAAAATCAGGATAACCGCGAACACGATATTCTGGACTCGGACGATTATTACCAGTTCGAAGGCGGCATGACGGCCAGTGCGCGCGCGCTTTCCGGCGCCCAGCCCCGCGTATGGCATAACGACCATTCGCGCCCCGAAACGCCACGTATCAACACGCTGGAAGACGAGATTGGGCGGGTGGTTCGTGCCCGGGCAACCAACCCCAAGTGGATTGCCGGGGTCAAACGCCACGGTTACAAGGGCGCATTTGAAATGGCGGCAACGGTGGACTATCTGGTGTCGTTCGCCGCCACGGCACGGTGTGTGAAAGACCACCACTTTGATGCCGTCTATCAGGCCTATCTGGGTGACGCCGAAACGCTAAAATTTATTGAGGTCAATAACCCCGAAGCCCTTAAGGAAATGGCGAACCGCTTGCGCGAAGCGTTGAATCGTGGTTTGTGGAAACCAAGGCTCAACAGTGCGCCCGGCCACCTTCATGCATTGGCAGGAATTGAAAAACGTCATGACAAAAAAGAAATCACCCACTAAGCCCGTAAACAAGAAAGCCGCCAAAAAAGCCGTTAAAAAATCCGTTTCTGGAGCTGTCAAAAAAAGCGCAGAAAAGGAAATGGTGTTCGGCTGGGAAGAATGGGTCGAATTACCGAAATTGGGCCTGCCGGCCGTTAATGCGAAAATCGACACCGGCGCACGCACTTCATCCTTGCACGCCTTCATGATCGAACCTTACGGCCCGGATGAAAAGCGCCGGGTGCGGTTTGGCGTTCATCCGCTGCCGGACCGCCCCGACATAGAAGTGTTTTGTTCCGCCCCATTGGTCGGCCAGCGTGAAATCACCAGCTCCAACGGTGAAACTGAAATGCGCTATATCATCAGCACCCCGGTGCGCATCGGTGGACAGGAATGGCCCATCGAAATTTCGCTGACCAACCGCGAATCCATGCAATACCGCATGTTGTTTGGACGCACGGCGCTAAAAGAAAATATTATCGTCGACCCGAATTTGTCATGCGCGCAAGGCAAGCTGTCGGAAGCACACTACGAAGATATGCCAAGGGCGCACATTCGCCGCGCCAACCTGAAAATTGGCATCCTGACCCGCGAGCCAAATAATTATTCAACCCAACGGCTGGTCGAGGCCGCTCTGGCGCGCGACCACATGGTAGAGGTCATCAACACCACACAGTGTTATATGAACATCACATCCAACCGTCCCGAGGTGCACCTTGACGGTAAGGCCCTGGAAGGGTTTGACGCCATCGTCCCGCGCGTTGGCGCCACGGTTACGTTCTATGGCATGGCAGTGGTGCGCCAATTTGAGGCCATGGGCGTGTATTGTCTTAACTCGGCCGCCGCCATTGGTGCGGCCCGCGACAAGCTGTATGCCCACCAGTTGTTGGCGCGCAGTGGCATCGGCATGCCCGACACCGGCTTTGCGCGCTCGCCCAAGGCGACCAATGAATTGATAAAGTTCGTCGGCGGCGCGCCATTGGTGGTCAAGTTGCTGGAAGGAACCCAGGGCCGCGGCGTGGTGCTGGCGGAAACACGCAAGGCGGCGGAATCGGTAATCGGCGCGTTTCAGGGCCTGAAGGCCAACATTTTGGTGCAGGCTTTCGTCAAGGAAGCTGAGGGCGAGGATATTCGTTGTTTGGTGGTTGGCTCCAAAGTGGTGGCCGCTATGAAGCGCCAGTCCGAAGAAGGGGACTTCCGCTCCAACCTGCACCGTGGCGGCAAGGCCAAGCGTGTGCGTATTACGCCCGAAGAACGCGTTACCGCCGTTCGGGCGGCCAAGGTGATGGGGCTGAAATTTGCCGGTGTGGATTTACTGCGTTCCAGCGAGGGGCCAAAGGTGCTGGAGGTTAATTCTTCACCGGGACTGGAAGGCATCGAGGGTGTGACCGACAAGGACATCGCCCAACTGGTGATAGGGCATCTTGAAAAGCACGCCCGACCACTGAAGCTGCGGCGCAAAGTTTAGACAGCCTTATTCCCCCGCCTCCCCCGCATCGCTACCGTTGGTGGGCAGGGTAAAGGAAAAAGTCGAGCCAACACCGGCCTGGCTTTTGACGCTGATTTTCCCGCCGTTGCGTTCTGCCAGTTCCTTGCACAGCAATAGGCCAAGTCCCGTACCTTTTTCGCCGGAAGTACCGTCGGTGGTCACGTTTTCCGAAAGCTGGAATAATTTTTTCGCGACATCGTCTGACATGCCAACGCCGGTATCGGTAACGGAAACGGTAGTGATATCGCCGCCGTTGATTGCCGAAATGGTTATGGTGCCGCCTTCGTTGGTAAACTTGATGGCATTGTTCACCAGGTTACGGATGATGGCGTCCGTCTGGTTGGTATCGGCAAAGGCAGTCGTGTCGCCCGTCTGATCCAGTATGGTGATATGCTTATCATTCGCCACCGGGGCCAGCACTTCTATTGTGCGTTCCGCAATATCGTGTACCGGGAACCCGATGGGTTCTGGTTGAACATGATCCATTTGCAGGCGCGCCCACTCCAAAAGGTTTTCCAGCAACTTGAAAACGCGGGTTGCACTGTCATTGATGTGTGATGCGTATTCGCGAATTTCCTCTGATGTCAGTTCATCGTGCATTTGCTCAATCAGGTTGGTGTAACCCAATAGTGATGTAAACGGGCTGCGCAGGTCATGGGCGATGATGGAAAAAAACTTGTTCTTTTCTTGGTTCAACTTTTCCAGTTCGTCCCTGGCCAGTGAAAGCTCTTCCGCCAATTCCAGAAATTGCGCATTTTGTTCCTCGGCGCGCTCGCGGGCATCTTGAAGCGTTACCATATCTTGCACCATATGGTTGTTGCTGCGGCGCAGGCTTTCTTCCGTTTTGCGCATGGTAAAGGCCATGCGCGCCATGTTACGCACCATGGAAAGCTGGCTACCGTCCCATGGCACGGCGGCCATTGCCCCGGCCTTGATGTATCGTTCTTCAAGTTCATTGGAGGAAATATCGCTAAGCACGATAATGGGCGTGCGAATGCCGGCCTCGTGGGCATCGGTGCATACGGCAATAACCTTTTCAGGGCTGCTTTCCTGGCTGCGGACGAAGCATATGTCGTGGCCCCCTGCGACCAGGGCCTCCAGCGCGCTATCGGCATCGGTCATGCGGGTTATGATGCAATCTGCCATCATACCCTTAAGGGCGTGGGTTAGCGCCACTTCTGACTCGGTTCCGCTGTCCAGCAGCAGGATATGAATGGATTTTGTATCGGGTTCGCTCATGATTGCCTACAGTCCGGGGTAGCCTAAGATAGTTGGCGCTGGCGCCCCCCGCCACCATATTAACGTCCAGTATACTTCCACATGGGTCTAAATACAGGATATTCAATGACCGATAAAATGACCCCCGAGCATCATAAATCCAAGATGGAAAAGAAAAAGGCCGCCCGCGACAAGATTATGGCAGCCAAGACCGAAACCCGCGGCCTGATTATCGTGCATACCGGCAAGGGCAAGGGCAAATCCACCGCCGCCTGGGGGCTGGCCCTTCGGGCCATGGGCCACGGCAAGCGCGTAGGTGTCGTGCAATTCGTCAAGGGGGCATGGGAAACGGGCGAGCGTAACGTGTTTGAGGACCGCTTCGCCGATCTTTGCACCATCAAGGCGCTGGGGCGCGGTTTTTCGTGGGAATCACAGGATATTGAGGCCGATACCCAGGCCGCCAGCGAAGCCTGGGCGGCGGCGTGCACCATGCTGGGTGATGGTAAAACTGATGTGGTTATCTGCGATGAGATTAACATTGCACTCAGGTATGGCCAGCTTGACGTCGAAGCGGTTGTGGCGGGGCTCAAGGGCCGCCATCCGGGCCAGCATGTGGTGCTGACCGGTCGCAACGCGCCCGAAGCCCTTATTGAGGCAGCCGATCTGGTGACCGAAATGACCCTCATCAAGCACCCCTTCCGCAGTGGCGTGAAGGCCCAGGAAGGGGTTGAATATTAAGCCTCGCCCACCTTCCAGCGGGCGGGATGATATGCTATTGATAGGCCCTGTTCCACGCCGGGGGCTACACGAACACACCGTTGAAAAAGGGCGCACTGATGCCGACCCGTTGGTTTAAATCACTGTTAAGTGTTGCCGCCGTGGCACTGTTATTGCCATTGGGTGCATGTTCTACGACTTCCGTGTCCAGTGCCGACGATGCGGTTGAACTTATCGACAGTGCAGAGCGGGTGTTTAAAACGTTCTGGGGGTCTTCCGATGACCACATGGGTCGTTTTCGTGAAACGTGGCCAAGGGCCAAGGGCGTTGTTATTCTTCCCGGTGTTCTTAAGGGCGGTTTCTTTTTTGGTGCCGAAGGCGGTAGCGGCCTGATGATGAGCACGGATGCAGAAGGCAAGTGGGGCCAACCGGCATTTTATTCACTCGCCGCGGGCAGCTTCGGCCTGCAAATGGGCATCCAGGCTTCTGATATCGTGCTGTTGTTATTTTCCAACAAGGCGGTCGATGCCATAATCAAAAATCAGGGAAAACTTGGTGCGGATATGGGCCTCAGCCTGGGTACCGTTGGTGGCGGGGTAGAGGCTTCCACCACAACGAATGTTGGTTACGACATCCTGGCCTTCTCGCAAGGCATCGGTCTTTTTGGCGGCGCTTCGCTGGAAGGCGCAATTTTGGTGCGCCGCAACGACCTCAACCATGGTTTTTACGGCATTGAAATAGACCCCATGGGAATCCTCATTGAGCATCGCGTTGAAAACGCCCGCGCCGACAGCCTGCGCGCGACCCTGAACGCCCACTAACCCCAATTCAGGCGTATAAGATTTCATGCCTTCCGATAATACCGCTTTTGCAAAGGTGCTAATGGTTCAGGGCACGGGCTCTGATGTTGGCAAGTCCCTGCTGGTGGCCGGCCTCTGCCGTGCGGCCCTGCGTCGCGGCATTAAGGTCGCGCCGTTTAAACCGCAAAACATGTCCAATAATGCTGCCGTTACCAGCGATGGCGGCGAAATCGGTCGTGCCCAGGCGTTGCAGGCAAAAGCCTGCGCCTTAGAGCCCACCTGTGACATGAACCCGGTGCTGTTAAAACCCGAAGGCGAAACCGGCGCGCAGTTGATAGTGCATGGCCGTGTTGAAGGCCGCGCCATGCCCGGCGACTATCGTCATTTCAAAAAAAGATTATTGCCAAGCGTTCTCGAAAGCTTTGCTCGGCTTAAGGTGAACGCTGACCTGGTATTGGTCGAAGGCGCCGGCAGCCCGGCCGAAGTTAATCTGCGTGTCGGCGATATCGCCAATTTCGGTTTTGCCGCCGCCGCCGATGTGCCGGTGGTGTTGGTTGGTGATGTCGAAAAGGGCGGGGTTATCGCCCAGCTTGTTGGCACGCACGCGGTCATGACTCCATCCGAGCGCCAGCTCACGGCTGGCTTTATCGTCAACAAGTTTCGCGGCGATGTGGCGCTGTTCCATGACGCCGTAACCGACATCGAGGCCCGTACCGGCTGGCCGTCTCTCGGTGTGGTGCCATGGCTTGAGGCAGCGGTTTTCCTGCCCAAGGAAGACAGCGCCTCGTTGCAGCGCTGGGCCGAAACTTCAGACGCCGAAGGCGGCGCC
>CBFCYL010000044.1:0-17431 GCA_965602455.1 uncultured Thalassospiraceae bacterium
GCATATATGCCGGTGGCGGGGTGCAGGTAATCGCCCATTTTCAGGTTGGCAGTGGGAAAGCCCAGTTCGCGGCCACGGGCATCGCCGTGTTCGACAATACCTTCAATCTCAAAAGGCCGCCCCATGATGGCGGTGGCGGCACGCGGGTTGGCGGCTTTGAGCGCCTCGCGCGCGCGGGTCGATGAATAGACCTCGCCCGCCTCGTCCGTCACCTTGGGAACGGCGGTAAAGCCAAAGCCCTTTTCACGCCCGCTGCTCAGCAGCACATCGCAATTGCCGCCGCGGCCTTTGCCAAACTCAAAATCATAACCCGACACCACATGGCGCGCGCCGAGACCCGCCACCAGCACCTCATCAATAAAGGCGTTGGCGTCGAGGCTTGCAAAATCCTTATCGAAGTGCTGCACCAGAACCTGGTCGACACCCATTTCCTCAATCAACCGCACCTTGGTGCGCATGGTGGTCAGGCGAAAGGGCTCGCCATCGGGGCGGAAAACCGATGTCGGGTGTGGCTCAAACGTCAGCACCGCCCACGGCACGCCCAAAGCGCGCGCGGTGGTACCGGCTTCGTTGATGACCTTGCGATGGCCCTTGTGCACGCCGTCGAAATTGCCAATGGCAACCACGACGCCGCGGGCGTCATCAGGCAGGTCGGTATAGTGGCGAAAGATGCGCATAGCGGAGAATAAGTGTCAGTGGCCCCGCCCCCGGTCAAGGGAAAAGAGGGAAAACCGCGCCTTAAGACGGGTTTTTGGCCCCACCGCAGCCCATTGCCCGGCAAATCAGGTTATCCGTTGCCAGCCACCCCGGCCCACGGCCCAGCACCAGACCCAGCGCTGTGGCCCACAATAGGTGATCGGGCCAGCTGCCGGGATAAACGAACAGCTGGATCACCACGGTCATGCCCAGCAGGCCCGCCGCCGAAAGGCGCGTCGCCAGGCCGATAACCAGCAGGGCGCCGAGGCCGTTTTCGGCCAGCACCGCCAGCCATGCGGCCGTCTCGGGTGCCAGCAGCGGCACCTTGTATTCTTCGCTGAACAGGTAGATGGCAGAGCTGGACAGCTCGAAGCCCTCTAGCTTGGTTTGCCCGGCGCGGATGAAAAACGCACCCATCGAAACCCGCGCCATCAACACCAGCAAGCCATCGGGAATTTGGCGCAACCTGGCACGCAGGCGACGAAGGGGATTTTGAGAGGTTGTCATTTTGTTGTTGCTCCGCATTTCGGGGTCAGGAAATTCAGGAAACACTGGCACGGGAGAACGCACCGGCGTTGACCAGTGTGGCCAGCGCCGTGGCGGCGTTAAAGCCGGGCTCTGCCGTATCCGCCGCCATCAGGGCATCGCCCAGGCAAGCGCTGCCCATTAAGGCTTCGGCCATAACATAGGCGCCGGGGGAAATGGTTATCACCCTGACCTCGGCGCCGGGGCGCACCACGGCAAGGCATGCGCCACCGCTTTCAAGATCAATGGTTTCTTCCGAGGTTTCATCAGGCTCGGGCTCATCCTGGTGCAGGGCCCAGATGCGGTCCAGCGGGTAGCTTGAGCGCACAACGCGAAAAGCGGGATGGGGCTCAAACGTCAACTTTTCCATATTCGCTGTTGCCACCGCGGCAAAGCCATCGGCGCTCATGGCGGCGGATTCCCGGCTATGAAACGCTTCGTCCCACGCCCACTCAAGGCGCGCCATATCGGCCAGGTATGGCAGGTCGTGGACCGACAAATAATTATCCAGAAAATCGGCAAGACCGGCGCCATATTCAAACAAGCACGGTGACCGCGGCGGGTGAAGGCGCACAAAACTGTAAGCGGTTTTGGCAAAGAACGCTTCGCCGACCAGCTGGCAAACAATGGGGAAATTTGCCGCCAGCGCTTCGCTCAGCAGCACGGTTGTGTTGTTGCGGTAAACCTGAAGACGGCGTGAATATGGAATGCCATCATTGGCGATTTCGCCTTCAAGGGCTTGGGCATCGCCGCCCAGCACCACATCACGAATGGCAGATTGCATGGCTTGCAGGTTATGCATGGGCCATCCCCTGCATTTTTTCAGCTTTCAAAACTTCATCGGCACGGTGTGCTTCACTCAACAGCACAGACAGCTCTGGAACATCGCTGTCCCATTCAATCAGGGTCGGTATGGGGCCAAGGCGATCGATCGTGCGGCGGTAAAGCGCCCACACTTCTTCACGTACGTTTGAGCCGTGGTCGTCGATCTTCAGGATCTGGCCATCTATATCTGCATCGTGGTGGCCGCCGAGGTGTATTTCACCGACCAGCCCATCTGGTATGGCGTCAAGGTAGGCGACCGCATCAAAACCGAGGTTATGGGAGCTGACGTAAACATTATTGACGTCCAGCAAAATACCGCAACCGGTGCGGCGCGTGACCTCGAGCAAAAAATCCACCTCATCAATGGTGGCGTGTGCATAGCGCATATATGCCGATGGGTTTTCGATTAACACCCGACGGTTCAGTGCGTCTTGCATCTGCTCAACGTGGGTGGAAAAAAGTTTCAGGCTTTCCTCGGTATAGGGAAGGGCTATCAGGTCGTTCAAATAATCGCCCTGCGCAATGCTCCATGAAAGGTGCTCGGAAACAAAAGCCGGTTCGATGCGGTTTTCCAGCCCGGCCAGGCGCTTTAAATGTTCGCCATCGAGGGCTCCGGCGCTGCCCAGCGAAAGGCCGACACCGTGCATGGAAACGGGGTAATGCTCACGCAGCGCGTCGAGCCAGCGCAGGGATGGGCCACCTTCGGCCAGGTAATTTTCACTGTGAATTTCCAGCCAGCCCACTGCTTGGCTTTGGTCAAGCAGTTGCTGGTAGTGCTGCGCCTTAAGGCCGATCCCGACCCCGTTTAAAAGGGGAGCCGGGACCGGGTCTTTCAGGCGTGACATATTATTTGTCATGCTGGACATTGGGAGGTCCATAAACCTACATCATCGGTTTCAGGCTGCCGCCGGAGATTTTGGCGCAGGTGCCCTTGGGCACAGCAATAAACGCGTCGTGCTGGCCGTCTTTCTTGGACGTACCGGCGCACGATGAATTGGCCGTCTGGCAATCGTTCATGCCGGCCTTGGCGACGCCATAGCATTTTTCCATTTCGGCAGCATGGGCTGTGCCAGAGGCACCAACGGCGGCCATGGAAAGGGCGGCGGCCACGGCGGCGGCCAGAACGGGGGTCTTCTTCAGGGTCTTGGTGGACATATAAAATCTCCTATATTGGTGACGTTGTGTCAGCGGATAAGTTTGTGATTAAGGCTCCGGGCACGATGGGTTTGTGCCCTTCCCCCTTTATTTCGCTGCCACCGCGTAATGGGTTACACTCGCTAAATAAGAAAAAAGTCAATCAATGCAGGGCGCGATGAGCAAATGAGCGACGAAGAACAATGGTCGGTGTGGATGGCCGCCGCTCAGGATGGCGATGGCGAGGCTTACCAGAGCCTGCTGGAGGCCGTTTTGCCCATGCTGCGCGCCATTGCCGGGCGCCGTTTCTCAGACCCCCAGCGGGTGGAAGATGTGGTGCAGGAAATCCTGCTTTCGGTGCACCGCTACCGCCATACGTATGATCCGAAACGCCCATTTGGGCCGTGGTTGCGCACCATCGCCGCCCGGCGGGTGGCCGATGCCCTGAGAAGCACTTACCGGCGAAGTGAAAATGAGGTCCTGGTGGACGAATATCCTGAAACCTTTTTGGCCGATGGAACGAATAACCCCTTAGAAGGTGCACTTTCGCTGGCCACCGGCGATACCCTGAACCGGGCTATTGCAAAATTATCACCGGGCCAGCGCACCGCCATAGAACTGTTGAAACTGAAGGAATTAAGCCTTAAAGAAGCCTCTGCCCAAAGCGGCATGAGCGTCGGCGCCCTGAAAGTGGCACTGCACCGGGCCATGGCCAATTTAAGCGACGATATGAATGACGATATGAATTCGGAAACCACGTTATGAATGATCGCACCGATAACCTGATTACCGCACTGGCCATTAATTTGGCACCGGTGCGCCGCCTTGCTTCCCCGGAACGCAGGCTTGTGATGTGGCTGGCCATTTCGCTTCCGGTTTCGCTGGCGCTGGGTTCGGTTGTCGAGCAACAAACGCTGGGCATCGCGACCACCCAACTGGCGGCCTCACGGTTAAGCGATGGCCGCATGGTGCTGGAGCTGGCGGCCATTTTGGTTACCGCGCTGAGCGCCGGTTACGCAGCGCTGGCCTCGACCCAGCCGGGACGCCCAAGCATCATATGGGTGCTGCCGGTATTGCCATTACTCACCTGGATGGCACTGGTCGGTGAGGGTTGTTGGCAACTGTGGCTACAAATCGGCGATCAGCTTTCCTTTGCCCCGCACTGGACCTGCTATCCTTCCGTTGTCGCCACCGGGGCCATGCCGGTCATTGCCATTGTTATCATGTTGCGCCGCGGTTCCGTGCTTTCGCCGGTGCCAACCATTGCGCTGGCGACGCTGGCAGCCAGCGCGCTGGGTGCCGTGGGCTTGCGCCTGTTCCACCCGCCCGATGCCACCGTCATGTTGATGTTGTGGCAGCTGGTGGCCACGGTTTCGTTCTTCGCGCTTTCAGCGCTGGTCGCGGCGATCATGCGCCCGCGTCTTGCAGCAGCGTAAGCCTGAACAATTTTCCGGAACTTCAATATTCCTAGACCGCCTGACGCGCCCGCGCCTTCGCACTTCTGGCCACCGCTTCGCGGGCGCTGTCGGATTGCGTAAACATTTCAAGTTCATCTTCTTCGTCATCGGTGACGGGCTGCAAGGCGGAGTCCATGTAATCGCGCGCGGCTTGGTCTTTTTTAATGCGCAATAGGGGCCGCCCCCACCGCACGCCCATTTGCAAGATGCGCAGATGAACCTTCACAGTATGAGCAAGCCACTTGATATGGAATATGACCGGTAATTCACGCGCCATGCCGGGACGGCGATCGGCGCGGTATTTGCGCCGCAGGTAACCGACTTCCAGCGGATGCAGATTCTCGTAGATCATGCCACCGTAAAACCACATCATCATGAACAGCAGCGCGTCCATGCTGACGTGCTTGGCATGGCCGCGCTTGAGTATCGTTTCAACGTGATCATCGGAATAATACTGGTCCCAGGCATGGCGATAAACGTCTTCCAGCTCTTTTTTAGACATGGTGGGGTGGCGGGTGGTGACGTGATTGAGGTCGTATTTGTTGTGATCTTCATCCATCCATGTTTGCTTCATCTGCATATCACGATGATCGGCCGAGCCGGGTAACGGCGTCAGGTAGAAAAATTCGAGCACATCCACGGGCAGTTCGCGCTTGATAATGTCGATGTCGCGCGCAATGCTTTCCGGCGTGTCGGCGGGGAATCCCAGAATGTAGCCCGCATAGGTCACCACCCGACATGCTTTCCATGCCAGCAACATCTTGCGGTATTCGGTAATCTTGTTCTGGCGCTTGTTGGCTTCGATCAAATTATCGGGGTTGATGTTCTCAAGCCCTATAAATACCCGCTTCACACCAGCCTTTGCCGCTTTTTCAATAAAACCCTCGGTCTTGTGACACATGGTATCGACCTGGATAATCAGGTGCGACTTTATCCCCTCTTCTTCCCTCATCTTTATGAGTCGGTCAAAGATGGCTTCCCAGTTTTTATTGCGGGCAAAGTTATCATCGGTAATCAACATCCGAACCACGCCGCGTTCCCGGTTGGCGCGAATAACCTTTTCGATGTCGTCGGCATCGCGATAACGCGACTTGCGGCCCTGTACGTTAATGATGGTGCAAAAACTACACTGGAACGGGCAGCCGCGCCCGGCATCGAAACTGCCCAAATTGCCCGCTGTACGCCGGGTGACGGCCGCCGGTAAAATGGGAAACGGCACGTTGCCGATGTTGGGAAGATCGTCCATGTGGTTATAAAGCGGCTTCAGATTGCCCGCCTGAGCGTCAATCAGCACTTCATCAAGGCGTCCGTCCTCGGCTTCACCGGCGTAGAGCGATATGCCCATCGCCTGCGCTTCTTTAAGCTCCGGCGGCATTTCATCAAGCATGGCGATGGAACCGCTGACGTGAAAGCCGCCGATACAAACCTGCGCCCCGGCTTCGCGGAGTGTGCGGGCGATATCCATAGCGCGGGGAAACTGGTTGGATTGCGCGCCGACCACCCCGACCATACCGCCGCCACCGTTATTGACGGCCGCCAGGATTTCACGGGCAATCTTGTCAGGACGAATGCGAATGTTGGTTTCGTCAAGGGCGGTAATTTCAAGTTTAACGTCATCGCCCAGAACCTTTCGGTCCATGCAGTCGAGCGCCAGGCCGTTCAAAACCGCCAGCGTATTGGACGGAATGCCGGAACGCAGCCATTGGATGACGTAGCCGTCGTTGTCGTAATGCGATGGCTTGATCAAAAAAAGCTTGAAGATTTTTTTCTGTCCGGCCACGGCCCGCTCCCCCGGTCAACCATTAGCACCCAAGGTAGCCCATAATTGAGCGCATATAAACCTATCCGTGCATGGCGCCCGTTCAGGCCCCAAAAGCCAAGGTGCAGGCGGCGCCCATGGCTTCAGGCCTGCGGGTCGTATCGGCTTTGTGGGGGTAGTGCCCCCGAGGGAAATTAAACCCTTCATTGCGAAAAGTTTTATTTGATAACGCCAAGGCTTTCCCAGCCCGTTCTTTTGCCACGCTTTTCCGTGGCAAATTTTATCATGGGCTGTTTAAGACTGATTTTTATAACGGGATTATTTTTATAGTTTTTTTCAGCCGTATTGACCGCATCGGACATGGTAAATTTTGTTTCTCCGGGCGCTATCTTTGACGACAGGGTTTCGCCAGACCTTTTAACAACCCTTCCGCTGGAAAGCGTGTAGACCTTGTCGGCAATGCTCACACTATAAATCATTGCATTGGTATGATTGGTCAGGCCCCATTTGATCCGGCCATTATAACCTTTGGGTGAGATGCACGCATCAAGGCTCAACAATGCGCCGCCTGAATTCGTAACCTCGGCAAATTTGGTACAATCCCAAGGTGTGGCAGCAACGGCGGCGGTGCTGGTAAAAAACACGGCAAAAGCCGAGACGATCAGTTGAGCTGATTGACGCATGAAAATTCCCGTATTGAATTGAAAAAAATAGAATGGTGCCCCCGGGGAGAATCGAACTCCCACTCCCTTGCGAGAACGGGATTTTGAATCCCGCGCGTCTACCAGTTCCGCCACAGGGGCCCCGTTTGCGATAGCAGACGGGCGCATCATAGCCAAGCGCGCCATCCGGTCAATGGGCAGGATTAACGGGGCGATTGCGCACCATTGCACAGCCGGACGCCGACTGCTAAACCCCTGACATGCTTAAACGCCTGTACGACTGGACCATGGATTTCGCCGCCCACCCGCACGCCCTTTGGGCGCTGTTTGCGGTGTCGTTCATTGAAAGTTCCTTCTTTCCCATTCCGCCCGATATCCTGATCATCCCCATGGTGCTGGCGGCGCGCGAAAAGGCGTGGAAAATTGCCGCTGTGGCCACCGTGGGCAGCGTGCTCGGCGGGCTGGCCGGTTATGGCATCGGCTATTTCCTCTATGAAAGCGTTGGCCGCCCGGTGCTGGATTTTTACGGCTACGGCGCCAAATTCACCGAATTCCAGGGCCTGTATAACGAATGGGGGGCGTGGATTGTCGCCGGCGCCGGGCTGACGCCGTTCCCCTATAAGGTCATCACCATCGCCAGTGGCGTCACGGCGCTGGATATCACCACCTTTACGCTGGCTTCCGTGGGCTCGCGCGGTTTGCGCTTTTTCATCGAAGCGGCGCTGTTGTGGCGCTTTGGCTCACCGATCCGCGATTTCATCGAGAAATATCTGGGCTGGCTGGTGACGGTCGGTTTTGTGGTGCTGCTCGGTGGCTTTGTCGCCATCAAGTTTGTGCTTTAAACTATCCATATGAACCTGACACGCACCATGGGTAACCCCCGCCTGTTTCCCGCCATCGCCGCCGTGGTCAGCGTCGGTTCGCTGGCCAGCGCCTTCATTGCCCAATATGCCTTCGGGCTCGAGCCGTGCATCCTGTGCCTTTACCAGCGCGTGCCCTTTGCCGTTGCCATTGGCCTTGGCGTGCTGGGCGCGGCGCGGCCGTGTCTGGCGGGGCCGATTATGGCAGCGCTAGCGGCCACCTTTGCCACCGGCGCGGCCATCGCCTTTTACCACAACGGCGTTGAGCAGCACTGGTGGGCCGCTGCCACATCGTGCGCCGAGGGTGGCCAGCTGGCCACAAGCCCGGCAGACCTGCTGAAAAGCCTGCAAACAAAGTCGCCAAAACCGTGCGATCAGGTGGACTGGACCTTTTTGGGTGTTTCCATGGCGTCGTGGAATGTCTTATTCTCAAGTGGTCTTGCCGCGGCATCCTTATGGGCGTGGCGCAGGCTAAAGGGCCAAAAGCCATGAACAAGACCAAAGCCAAAACCACCACACCAATAGGCGGCACCCTGCCCGGTGATTTGAGCCGTGAGGAACTCATCGAGCGCATGATCCGCGTTGACCAGGCCGGTGAATACGGCGCGGTGCGCATTTACGCCGGGCAACTGGCGGTGCTGGGCGGCGGCGCAAAGGGCGAAACCATTCGCCACATGAAAGAACAGGAAGACCACCACCTGGAAACCTTTAACGCGATGGTGTCTGCGCGCGGCGTGCGCCCCACCGCCCTGATGCCGTTTTGGCACGTCGCCGGGTTTGCACTCGGCGCCGGCACGGCATTGTTGGGCGAGAAAGCCGCCATGGCCTGCACCGTGGCGGTGGAAGAGGTTATTGACGAACATTACCAGCGCCAGATTGAAAAGCTGGGCGATGACGAAACAGACTTGCGCGAAACGTGCGCCCAGTTCCGCGAAGAAGAAATTGAGCACCGCGATATTGGCTATGCCGAAGGTGCCGAAGGCGCGCCCGCCTTTCCGCTGCTGACCGGGGCCATTCGCTCCGGCGCCCGGTTTGCCATCTGGCTATCGGAACGGGTTTAAAAAAACGTTTAGTCTTTTTTTGGTTTTTTCGGGTTCTTCGGATCGCGATTATCACTTAAACACGCGACAACACCGCGCATGGTGCGGACTTCCTGTTCGGTCATACGCGCGCGACCAAACAGGTTGCGCAGGTTCCTGACCATGTTCGGCCTTTTGCCCTCTATGCGCAGGAACCCGCAGGAATCGAGCTCACTTTCAAGGTGTTCGAAAAAGCCGATCAGTTCTTCCTTGGTGGCGGGGCGGGTGTCGTTGCGGATTTCATAGACCACATCATTTTCATCATGCCCGGTCAAACCCGACTGGAACCATTCATAACCGGTCAACAAAACCGCCTGCGCCAGATTAAGCGAGGAAAAAGCCGGGTTCAGCGGCACCATTAAGATGGAATCGGCCAGTGCCACATCATCGTTGTTCAGCCCCCAGGCTTCCTTGCCGTATAAGACGCCACATTTGATGTTCGCTTTTTCGTTTTTGCGCATTTCATCGGCGGCGCGGCGCGGGGTCATAACGTCTTTTGACATATCGCGCGCTCTGGCCGTGGTGGCAAACACATGGCCGAGGTCGGCGATGGCGGCTGCGGTGGTGTCAAACACATGTGCCTTGTCCAGC
Source organism: uncultured Thalassospiraceae bacterium (assembly GCA_965602455.1). GTDB lineage: Bacteria > Pseudomonadota > Alphaproteobacteria > Rhodospirillales > Magnetovibrionaceae > CBFCYL01. Next base: position 9,589 of record CBFCYL010000044.1, read on the forward strand.
ACCGCATCGGCGCCGGACGCCGGTGGGTAGGCCTTTTTATTCGGCCAGCCATCGCGCGGGCGCACCAGGCGCAGGTCATAAAGCTCGTTATTCAACATGGCGCGCGCCACCATGCCGATATTTTCTGGCAGTTGTGGCTCGACCAGCACAATGGCCGGGCCACCATTACCGGCTTCTGATTTTTCAACGGCTACTTTTTTGGACGGGCGGCGCGTGCTGGTGCCTGTTGCAGATGCAGCCGACATCGCCTTAGCCTGCCTTGCTGGCGGCAGTGCCCTTTGCCGTTCCAGTGGCGGCAACACCTTCGCGGTGTAGTTTATAAATGATGGAATCGCGAAGCGCGTTATACGAGGCATCAATAACGTTGGGTGAAACACCCACCGTCATCCAGTGTTTTCCCGTGTCGTCGGTAGATTCTATCATCACCCGTGTGACCGCGGCGGTAGCGTCCGATGGCGACAGGATACGCACCTTGTAATCCATCAGGCGCAGGGTTTTCAGAGTTGGATACAGCGGCAGCAGCACCTTGCGCAATGCGGCATCCAGCGCGTTCACCGGGCCGTTGCCTTCAGACACCGCCATTTCCGTTCCGTTCTCGACCGTCAGCTTGACGGTGGCTTCCGATAACGTAACCAACTCGCCGTTCTCATTCCAGCTGCGCTCATCAACCACGCGGAAGCTGGCGCAGTGAAAATAATCCGGCACGGTGCCCATGACACGACGGGCCAAAAGTTCAAAACTGGCTTCGGCGCCATCATAGGCATAACCCGCCATTTCGTTTTGCTTGACCTCATCGAGCAGCTTTTCAATGCGTTTGTCTTTGGCATCCACTTCAATGCCAATTTCGCGGAAGCGCGCCAGAATGTTTGACCGCCCGGCCTGATCGGAAACCACAATGTTGCGGTGGTTGCCAACAATTTCCGGTGAAATGTGTTCGTAACACGCGGGGTCTTTTTCCACGGCCGATACGTGCAGGCCGCCTTTATGCGCGAAAGCGCTTTCACCCACATACGGGGCATGGCGGTCAGGCGCCATATTAAGGCGTTCGGCCAGCGTGTGCGAAGCATGCGCCAGGTGTTTCAGGCCGTCGCCATCAATGCCCGTATCAAAACCCATTTTTAGCGCCAGAGTCGGGATAAGAGTAATCAGGTCGGCATTGCCGCAACGCTCACCCAGCCCGTTGATGGTACCCTGTACCTGGCGCGCACCGGAGCGCACGGCGGCCAGCGAATTGGCAACCGCGTTACCGGTATCGTTGTGACAGTGAATGCCGATTTTTTCACCGGGTATGGTCTTAACAACCTCGGTAACAATTTCCTCAACCTCAAACGGCAGCGTGCCGCCGTTGGTGTCACACAACACCACCCAACGCGCACCGCCATCGACAGCAGCCTTAATACAGGCCATGGCAAACTTTGGGTTGGCCTTGTAACCGTCAAAGAAATGTTCGGCATCAAACAGCACTTCATCAACTTTCTTGCAGGCGTGCTTGATGGAATCGCCAATCATCGCGATGTTTTCCGCCTGCTCAATGCCGAGCGCCACATCAACATGGTAGTCCCATGTTTTGCCGACCATACACACCACATCAATGCCGGGGGCGAGCAGCGCATTCAGTCCGGGGTCGTTATCGGCGCTGCGCCCGGCGCGACGCGTCATGCCAAAAGCGGTGATGCGTGAACGCTCCAGCTTCGGCAGGTTGGCAAAAAAGGAGTCGTCGGTGGGGTTTGCGCCCGGCCAACCGCCTTCGATGTAATCGACGCCCAATTGGTCAAGCTCACGCGCTATGGCCTCCTTGTCCATGGGGCCAAAGTCCACACCCTGGGTCTGCGCGCCATCCCTCAGGGTCGTATCGTAGATATAAACGCGTTCGTTTTTCGTCGACGAGGCCATCTTGCCCATCACATCCATGTGAAACCAATTCATGCGAGAGGCCGAGAATGCCGAAAAACCGCACTCAAAACAAGGTTTACTGCTTCCAGCCCTTTTCCGTTGCAGACAGTCACGCCTTGGCGTAAGCACCGGAGGCGGCTATTCTAGGGTCAATCATGGAAGGCTTCGCCCGATCGAGCGGTCAGGGCGAAGAAGGTGCCGCCGGGAATATGGCCCAGCGGCACTGTCTTGAGAGGGTTTAGATGAGCGACAAGATACAATTCGAGCACGATGATGCCTACCCCGCCCTGAGCGCGCGGGCCCAGGGAACCAACGTTAACGCCCAGACCCTGCTGGCGACGGACTACCTCAACCATTTCAACGAGATGGTCATGACCCTGGAAATGCTGGCCGACATGCCGGAGCTTCTGGATGAAGCCAAGGCGTGGGCGCCCAAGGCCTATAAAGACCACTTCCGCGACAGCACCATCGCCGACAAGGAACTGGCCATCGAGGCCTATGACCACGTGCCGCCAAAGCTCAAGGAGCCGTTTGAACAAAACGTCCGCCAGATCAACACCCTGATCGAAACCACCGTCGAGCGTTTGGAAAAAGATATCGAGCGCGGCGATATGGATCTGGTGCGCGCCAACGCCAAGGCGCTTTCAGAAGTCATTCAAAAGCTGATGGATATGGCCAGCGCCAACATCCACGGTTCCGCCACCACCATGGACCAGTCGGAAATCGACAATCTTATCGGCTAGGGCTTAACTGCGCCGCCATGTCGTGATGGTGCCATCCTCAAGCACGATGCCCGCTTCCAGCAACTCATCACGAATGCGGTCGGACTCAGTAAAGTTTTTATCAGTGCGAGCCTGATTGCGGGCCTCGATCATGGTCTCGATTTTCGCTTCGTCAACCATCTCCATGCCTTCGGGCATCCACTCAAACCATTCATCGCTTTTTTGCCATAGCAGCCCCATCAGTTGTGCAGATGCACGAAAAGTTGCTGCTGCTTCCGGGTTGTCTTTCGCCATGCCGGCAAGCTTATGCAGCTCAGCAATAGCCTTGGGTGTATTCAGGTCATCACATAGCGCTTCTAACACGGCATTTGAAACATGCACGTCCACTGCGAAAACGTTCCTTACCAACTCGTACCAGTGGTCCAACGTTTTCTTTGCGCCTGCAATGGCTGACTTGGTAAAATCTTGCGGCTTTCGATAATGGGTTTCCAGCAAAACAAAACGAATCGCTTCGCCTGGAAATTCATCCAGCAGGTCATGCACGGTGTAGAAGTTGCCGAGCGATTTAGACATCTTCTCGCCCTCGGCCATCAGGTAGCCGTTATGCAGCCAATACTTCGCCATGATTTTTTCGCCGTGGGCAGCGCAGCTTTGGGCAATTTCGTTTTCGTGGTGCGGAAACACCAAATCCTGCCCGCCGCCGTGAATATCAAACGTTTTGCCGAGGTGTTTTTCGCTCATGGCCGAGCACTCCAGGTGCCAGCCGGGTCGGCCACAGCCCCACGGGCTTTCCCAGCCCGGCTCTTTATCGCTTGACGGTTTCCACAACACGAAGTCGGCCGGGTCTTGCTTGTAAGGTGCAATCTCTATCCGGGCACCGGCAATCATCTCATCGCGGTTGCGCCCCGATAACTGGCCGTAGGCATCAAAACTTGAAATCCTGAACAGCACATGGCCTTCCGCTTCGTAGGCGTGGTCGCTGGCGATCAGGCTTTCGATCATGGCAATCATTTCCGGGATATGTTCGGTGGCGCGCGGCTCCACATCCGGCTCCGCTGTTCCCAGTGCCGCCATGTCGGCGTGAAAAGCGTCTTCTGTTTTTTGGGTCAACTCGGCAATGGCCTCGCCGCTTTCTTCGGCGCGGGCGATAATCTTGTCATCCACATCGGTGATGTTGCGCACGTACTTGACCGCGTCTTTTCCGTAAACACGGCGCAGCAAACGGGCCAAAACATCAAACACCACCACCGGGCGCGCGTTGCCAATATGCGCGAAGTCGTAAACCGTGGGCCCGCACACGTACATGCGCACGTTGGCGGGATCAAGCGGAATGAATGCTTCCTTCTTGCGGCCAAGCGAGTTGTGCAGGTGAATGGTCGGTGCGTTCGTCAATGGGTTAACCTTTTTCTCCGGAGAGCCGTTTCAATGCACGCTCATGACCAATAAGAGGCAGTAGTGCCTTAAGCTCCGGCCCGTGGTCAAGTCCGGTCAAGGCCAAACGCAGCGGCATGAACAGCGTCTTTCCTTTTCGTCCCGTGGCTTCCTTGACCGCGGCCGTCCATGCGCCCCAGGTTTCCGTGTTCCATGGCTCGGGCGGTAAAAGGTCGCTGGTGGCGGTGATAAAGTCCGCATCATCAGTGGCAATTTCCGGTGTCACCTCGCCATAGGCAACGGCCAACCAGGTTTTCGCATCGTTCAGGCCTTCCAGGTTTTCACGCACCGCCAGCCACAGGGCTTCATCGACGCCAATAATGGCGTGCGCCTTCAGCCGTTCCGCGGCCTCGGGATAAGTCATGGCGTGCAGGGCTTGTGCGTTGAGGCGCGCCAGCTGGCGAGCGTCAAACTTGGGCGTGCCGCGCCCGAAATGGGAAAATTCAAAACCATCAACCAGCGCGTCAAGGCTTGCAGCCAAGATAATGTCATCCGAGGTGCCCAAATGTGCCAGATAACTGGCCAGCGCCATTGGCTCAATACCGTCTTCGCGCAGGTCTTGCAGCGACAGTGAGCCCAGCCGCTTGGAAAGCCCGCCGCCTTCCAGATCCGTCAACAATGGCAGGTGGGCGAACGCCGGAATTTTTCCGCCGAGCGCCTCAAACATCTGGACCTGAAGGGCCGTGTTGGCCACGTGGTCCTCGCCGCGCACCACGTGCGTAATGGCCATATCCATGTCATCAACGGACGAGGGCAACATATAAAGCCACGACCCATCAGCCCGGCGGACAACCGGGTCGGAAAGGTTTTTGGTTTCGAAGTGCACCGACCCGCGAACGAGGTCTTCCCATGCAATATCACCATCCGCCAGCCTGAAGCGCCAATGGGGCGTGCGGCCCTCGGCCTCATGTGCTTTTAGCTTGTCATCGGCCGGGGGATGGTAAATGGGCGCCTTGTTTTGGGCGCGTAGGCGCTTGCGCATGTAGTCCAGCTCTTCCGCCGTTTCATAGCAGGCATAAACCCTTCCCAGCGCCTTCAGTTTATCAAACGCCGCGTCATAAGCCTTGAGGCGCGCGGACTGTTTTTCAACCCCGTCCCAGTCCAGCCCCAGCCATTTCAGGTCTTCTTCGATGGCGCTGGCGTATTCCACAGTCGAACGTTCGGCGTCGGTGTCGTCGAGGCGCAAAATGAACCGCCCGCCCGCGTGGCGGGCATACAGCCAGTTGACCAGCGCCATGCGCGCATTACCAACATGCAACAGGCCGGTGGGGCTGGGGGCGAAGCGAACGGTGGTGGTCATAATATCCTTTTGGGCCCTAGGCCCTGAAACCGTTGGTGATGGGATAGCGGCGATCACGCCCAAAAGCGCGAGACGTAATCTTGACCCCCGGCGGGGCCTGACGGCGTTTATACTCCGCCCGGTCCAGCATCCGCCAGACCTTGTGAACCGTTTCCTCAGCATGACCAAGAGCGACAATTTCCGCCGTCGACAGTTCCAGTTCCACCAGGCCATGGAGAATATCATCCAGCGCCTCATAAGGCGGCAGGTTATCCTGGTCCGTCTGGTTGGGTTTCAATTCCGCCGTCGGCGCCTTGGTGATGGTGCGTTCCGGCACCACACGGCCATCTGGCCCCATAAGTCCATCCGCCTTGCTTTCGTTTCTCCAGCGGCAAAGACGCCAGACACGGGTTTTATAAACATCCTTCAACACCGAATAGCCGCCACACATGTCACCATAAAGGGTCGCATACCCGACCGACATTTCAGACTTGTTGCCGGTAGAAACCACCATGTAGCCAAGCTTGTTGGAAATGGCCATCAACACTATGCCGCGGGCCCTGGCCTGGATGTTTTCTTCGGTGGTGTCTTTTTCGTGGCTCACGAACACTTCCTTCAACATATCGTCAAACGATTCCATGGCCTGTTTAATGGCGATATTATCAAGCTTCACACCCAGCAGGTTTGCGGATTCGGTGGCGTCATCCAGACTTTCGGCTGATGTGTAGGGTGATGGCATCATCACACAATGCACACGATCCGCGCCTAAGGCATCAACAGCAATAGCCGCGGTCAAGGCGCTGTCCACGCCGCCGGAAAGACCAATCATGACGCCGGGGAAAAAGTTCTTGTCCACATAGTCGTGCAGGCCCAGCACCAGGGCGCGGTAGATGGCTTCGTTTTCGCCCGGTTCAGGGGCAAGCTTGCCTGCTTCGGGGTTTAAGCGCACTCCATCGCGGGTAAAGCGAACGGATGCGCTATCGGTCTCAAAAGCCTTCAGGCGCGTCACCGTTTCGCCCGCGGCGTCCAACACAAATGAAGCGCCGTCAAAAACAAGTTCGTCTTGACCGCCGACCATATTGGCATAAACCAGCGCCAGTCCGCTTTCCTTTACGCGCATGCGCGCCAGCCCTAAGCGTTCGCCCGGTTTATCCATTTCAAAAGGCGATGCGTTCAACACCACAAGAGTTTCGGCCCCGCTTTTGGTGAGGTTCTGCGTGACCTCGGGTGTCCACATGTCTTCACACGTCATGATGCCCAGTTTGGTGCCGCGGAACAAAACCGGCTCGGGGTTCGGCCCCGGCTCAAACAGGCGCATTTCATCAAACACGCCGAAATTGGGCAGGCGAACCTTGGGCACCACGGCCTCAACCTTGCCACCGTCCAGTAACAAGGCTGCGTTATAAAGCACGCCATCAATAACCCACGGTGCGCTGACCACCAGCCCCGGCGCACCATCTTTTGTTTTTTCAGCCAATGCCATCACCGTTTCACGGCACGCTTCTTGAAAGCTGGCCTTCAGCACCAGGTCTTCGGGCGGGTAGCCGCTGATGGCCAGTTCCGGGGTAATCACCAGGTCGGCGCCCGCTTCGCGGCCCGTATCAAAGGCGGCGGCAATCAGGCCCTGGTTGGCCTGAAGGTCGCCCACGATGGGGTTTATCTGGGCGATGTTGAAGGTGATGGACGCGGTCATATTTTTTCAGGTTTTATTGGGCTCTGGGTTCAATATAGGCGCTAAAGGCGGTGTATGATGTGGCGAGGGTAGGCACCAGCCCCCGGAAAAGCAAGAATACCCTAAATAATGGCGGTTCGGGTCTGGAAAGCCTTCTCCTATCATGTTTTGATGCTGGGCCTGAGCAGGCTCTCAGAGAGGATATCGCGTGGCAGATAAAACCGACAATGACGGCCCATCCGGCGGCAATGCCGCCTGCTTTGCCATGGTCGCATCGGCGCTGGATGACTACACCGAAAAACTGGTTGATATGGTCAACAACTCCCAAACCGGCATCACCATTGCCGACATTAACAACTTTACGATGCGCTATAAAATGGACCAGCAAGCAGCGGCAAAACCCGCCTATGCCAACCAGTACCAGCACTGCCAGGTATTGCGCGAACGTGAAATTCTTGACCATGGCCGCAACGAGCCCTTCAAACGGGCTTTGGCTATGCGCATTAATAAATTGTTTCCCCCGCAAGGAAAGCTGGTCAGTAATGGTGAGTATGTTTCGCGGCGCCTGCTACCCGGCCTTTACACCGTACTGGAAAAGATGACCGGGGCCGATGGCCTGACCGCCGGACACCAGGCCTGTGTGGATGTCATCGGGTCCCTGCGCAAGGGCGCCGATGGACATTTTCTGTGGGAAGACCTTTATGCCAGCCCCACCGTGCGCGCAGCGGTTGACGACTTGTTGATGGCGGTAGTGCCACACTTTTCAAATGTGCATAAACGCGCCATGTGGATGTGCGATATGATCAACAACAATCTGGCGATGGTTGAAGAGTATACCTTCGAAGG
>CBFCYL010000045.1:0-17031 GCA_965602455.1 uncultured Thalassospiraceae bacterium
GCGGCCACTTTAATGATGGCCGCGCGTTCGCGACCTTTGCGCCCGATGACCCATCGCTGGTGGCCACGTTGAACGAGAAGGGGGTGCGTATTTCCGCCGCCCCTTCGGAAGAGGATGCACCGACGTTTGTTTCCATCCTGATTTCGTGGTTCCCGTTCCTGATCCTTATTGGCGTTTGGATTTTCCTGTTCCGCCAGATGCAGGGCAGCAATGGCAAGGCCATGGGTTTCGGCAAATCCAAGGCCAAGCTGCTGACGGAAAAGCAGGGCCGCGTCACCTTTGAAGATGTCGCCGGTATTGACGAGGCCAAGCAGGAACTGGAAGAAGTTGTCGAGTTCTTGCGCGACCCGCACAAGTTCCAGCGCCTTGGTGGCAAGATTCCCAAGGGCTGTCTTTTGGTGGGCCCGCCGGGTACCGGTAAAACGCTTTTGGCGCGCGCCATCGCGGGCGAGGCCAATGTGCCGTTTTTCACCATTTCCGGTTCTGATTTTGTGGAAATGTTTGTCGGCGTCGGCGCTTCGCGTGTGCGCGACATGTTCGAGCAGGGCAAGAAAAACGCGCCGTGCATTATTTTCATCGATGAAATCGATGCCGTTGGCCGCCATCGTGGCGCCGGGCTCGGCGGTGGTAATGACGAACGTGAGCAAACGCTCAACCAGTTGCTGGTGGAAATGGATGGCTTTGAATCCAACGAAGGCGTGATCTTGATCGCCGCCACCAACCGCCCCGATGTGCTGGACCCGGCGCTGTTGCGCCCCGGTCGTTTTGACCGTCAGGTCACGGTGCCGAACCCCGATATTCTGGGTCGCGAAAAGATCCTTAAAGTTCACATGAAAAAGGTGCCGTTGGCACCCGACGTGGAACCGCGCGTTATTGCGCGCGGCACGCCTGGTTTTTCAGGTGCCGACCTTGCCAACCTGGTGAACGAAGCGGCGCTTCTGGCGGCGCGCACAGGTAAGCGCGTGGTTACCATGTCCGATTTCGAGTCCGCCAAGGACAAGGTCATGATGGGCACCGAACGCCGTTCCATGGTGATGACGGACGAAGAAAAGAAACTCACCGCCTTCCACGAAGCCGGGCACGCCCTGGTCGGTATTTTCACGCCCAAGTGCGATCCGCTTCACAAGGTTACCATCATCCCGCGTGGCCGCGCCTTGGGCCTGACCATGAACCTGCCCGAGCGCGACCGTTATGCCTATTCGCTGATAGAGCTGGAATCCAGGCTGGCCATGACGTTTGGTGGCCGGGTTGCCGAGGAACTGGTCTTTGGCGCGGAAAACGTCACCACCGGTGCCGGCGGCGATATCCAGCAGGCAACCGGCATGGCGCGGCGCATGGTGACCGAATATGGATTTTCCGATAAACTGGGGCCGCTGCGTTACAACGACAGCGGGGAAGAAGTCTTCCTTGGCCACTCGGTGGCGCAAACAAAAACCGTATCGGATGCTACCGCCGCTTTGATTGACGAAGAGGTCAGGCGTTTGGTTGATGCGGCTCAAGGCAGTGCCCGGAAAATCCTGACCGATCACCGAAAAGACCTCGATACGGTGGCTGAAGCCCTGTTGGAGTACGAGACGCTTACCGGTGCCGAGGTCAACGACCTGCTGGCGGGCAAAGGCATCCACCGCCCCGAAGATACCGACGAGCCGCCGGTTGGCGGACGCAAGGCCTCGGTGCCCAGTGCCGGCGCCAAGTCAAGGGATGCCAAACCCGGCCCCGCTGGTTCCGTGGGCGAACCGCAGCCGGAAGGTTAAGGCCCTTCGGTTACCACAGTTAAACCCCGTCGCCGGACATCAATAACGGGCGGCGGGGTTTTATTTTGGAGATATCCCAATGCCCAGAACCTTTGGCGGAATAACGCTCGATAAGCCGAGCATCATGGGTATTGTCAACGCCACCCCGGACAGCTTCTCCGATGGCGGCGACGCCTTTCATGCCGATGATGCCGTGGCGCGCGGCCTGCAGCTGGTGTCGGAGGGCGCCGATATTATCGATGTCGGCGGCGAAAGCACCCGCCCGGGCGCGGCGGCGATCAGCATCGATGAAGAAATTAAGCGCACCCGCCCGGTGGTGGAACGCCTGGCGGCGGAAGGGGTTTGCGTTTCCATCGATACCCGCCGTGGCGCCGTCATGGAAGCGGCGCTGGGTGCAGGGGCGCGCATTATCAATGACGTTACGGCGCTGGAAGGTGACCCACGCGCTATGGCAGTGGTGGCGGCCTCGGGTGCCGGCGTTGTCCTGATGCACATGCAGGGCGAGCCCGGCACCATGCAACAAAACCCGCATTATGATGACGCCGCAGCGGAGGTTTTTGCTTACCTCAAAGATCGTGTGGCAGCTTGCGAAGCGGCAGGCATCGCGCGCGATCGCATCGCTGTTGACCCGGGTATCGGTTTCGGCAAAACGCTGGCGCATAACCTTGATATCCTTGCCCGCCTTGAACTTTATGCCACACTGGATGTGCCCTTGGTATTGGGGGTTTCCAGAAAATCGTTCATCGGCCAGCTTGCCGATGCGCCGGAACCAAAAGGCCGCATGGCCGGTTCCGTTGCCGCGGCGTTGGCGGGCGCCCAGCGTGGTGCCGCCATCGTGCGCGTTCACGATGTGGCCGAAACCGTTCAGGCGATCAAGGTGTGGGGTGCCATTGAGCAGGCGGGCGAATCCTGAAGACAGTCGATTCCCCAAACCGCTTGGGGTAACATCCCGGGGCTGATTTCCGGACTTTTCAGGTTTTCTGGCGCCAACTCAAATTAGATGATTCACCGGCACAACGCCGATAACACAATGATATACAACAATTAAGTAAAATGATGAATTATGGCATCAGGGTATTCCCCAATGGAGCGAGTGGCACACTTTACATACACTCCGTGCCATCTGAAGCCGTTTGTCTGGCTGGTCGTTTAAGAAAAACAATAAACGTAACTCAAGCGTCTTGATGCCCATGCTGGACTCAATGTCTTAATTGGGGGACACAATTTATGGTTTATACAAAAAAGCATCCCGCCTTATTGGTGATGGGTGTCATATTCGTTGCTATTGCCTATGGGGCATCCAGCGGCATGCTGGAGGGCCTTATTTCTGCTGCGAAGGCCACAAAATACGTCGGTGAGATGACCGGCATGGGTTATGCCTTCGGTACACTCGGTATTCTGGTCGGCATCTGGCACCTTTTTGGCCAACACAAGGAAGGTAACGCGGACTACTACCTGTCCTCTGTGGCCGGTGCCTTATTTATCCTGCTGGTCGCCATGCTCATTCGCTGGTACGGCGCACCTTTGGTCGCCGTTGCTTCTAAGAGCATGGGCCCGGTCATGGGCGCCAAGTTCCTGCACGATGTGCTGGGCCTGAACTATGTGGTGCTCGGCATCCTTGCCGGTATCGTCATCGTCAATGTCTTCGGCATTCCGGAGTGGGCTAAAAATGGGGTGCGGCTTTCGCGCCTTGGCCTCAAGACCGGCGTTATCCTGCTGGGCACGCTTTACAGCCTCGCGGAACTGGCGGAACTGGGCAAGCTCTCGGTTGTCCTGATCGGCTTCTTCGTGCTGGGCTCTGTTGGTCTGGTGCTGGTGCTCGGTCGCATGAGGAATATCCCGAACTCCATGGGTGGCGTGCTATCAGCCGGTATGGGCGTTTGCGGCGTTTCCGCAACTGTGGCGGCGGCACCGGTGGTGAAGGCCAAGTCGGTCGAAATTGCATACACCATCGGCACCATCCTGCTGTGGGGCGTTGGCTGCATGTTCATCTTCCCCGTGGTTGGCCACATGCTGGGCCTCGGCTACATCCAGTTCGGCGCCTGGGCCGGAACGGGCATCTTGAACTCGGCACAGGTTGCCGGTGCGGCGCTGGCTTTCCAGCCAGACGGCATCGAAACCCTGAAGGTCGCCGAGATTTTCAACATCACCCGCGTGTTGTTCCTGCCCATCATCGTGATGTGGCTGGCAGTCTGGTACATCAAGCATGAAGGCGAGGATGCTGCCGGCAAGGTTAATGTCGGCAAGGTGGTATTCGAGAAGTTCCCGGTGTTCGTGCTGGGCTTCATCTTGATGTTTGCGCTGTCCTCAACCGGTGTTTTTGCACCGGCAAAGCACTACAAGGGCAAGTACTTCGACAACAACATCAAGGCCAGCAAGATGCTGAAAGCCGACCAGATCGAGACGCTTAGGGTTGAGTCTGGAAAGGTCGAAATGGCCAACCGCAAGGCCGCGTTAGCCAGCCTGATAGCCAACGGCAAGGTTATGACCATCGAGGACGAAACCGCCCTTCGCGGTATCTACAACTCGAAGGTCTTGTCGAAGGATGGCAACAAGGTACTGAAAGGTGCCACCAAGGCGGTTCGCCATACGGCTGGAAAGATCAAGAAGTTCAGGCAGTGGATTACGCTGTTGTTCGCCTTTGGTCTGACCGGGCTGGGTATGCAGATCACCTTTGCATCGATCAAGCAGGCCGGCGGGCAACCGCTTATCATTGGCGGCATCGTGGGCACGTTGAAAGCGGTACTTTCGCTGATCGTGATCGTCATGTTCGTCAGTGAAACCATATAAAGAGGGAGAGCAAAATGTCTGACAGTCAAGATATCGACCTTCAAAAGGAAGCGGGCGCCACATTCCATCGCGGCTCCGCGCTCTCCATCTTCACCAGTGACCGGCGCGAAGATTTTATCGCGTTGCTCTGCGCAATGTTAATTGCGCTTGGCGTATACTTAACGGCCTGAATAGGGCTGAGTTTAAGCGGAAACCTGGCGCCATGAGGCGCCAGGTTTTCTCTTTGCCAAACTTTCACCAGAATGTGGCGTTAGCACCTAGCCGTGAGCCATAAATACTGGAATATTAAAACCATGCCTTATCAAAAAATATTACTGGCCAGCCATGGCACCGACGGTGCCAAAGCAGCAGAACGGGCGGCGCTGGAGCTGTGCACCAACCAGTCACCCAAAGCCACGTTGCATCATTTACTGGTGGTGCCTGATTTCTGGAAGGGCATGATGGGCGATGACTGGCTCAACAATGCCGTGACCCAGGCCCGCTTCGGCAAGTACGTCGAAAACCAATTGGCCAACGAAGCAGCGGAAGAGCTGGAACGCTTTGCGGCCATGGCCAAGACGGCGGGCATCATGCTCAGCAGCGAAGTGCATCTGGGCAAACCGGCGGATGTGCTGTTGGCGGTTGCCAAGGAAACCGGCGCCGATTGTGTTGTCATCGGCTCACCCCGGCCCAAGGGCGTGGAGGGGTATCGTTCGCGCATGGTGTTGGACACCCTGGTGCGCGGCCTTAAGGCGCCGTTGGTGGTGATCCCGTGGTCTGTTGCTGTTGAAGAAGATTGAGCCGTGAGCGAGCAAAGTCCCACCAACAGTAGCGATGAGCAAGCTAGCGACATTGCCAAGGTGACGGTTGAGACGCCGCTGGGCAGCGCCGAGCTTGTGGCATTGTGTCGCAACGTGGAACGCATGTTGCGCATCAACTCACTGATGGAGTTTGAAGCCCTGATGCCAGAGGGCGAGGGGGCTTACCGGCTGAAAGCAAAGAACCTCAGCAATGGGAAAGACATCGACACGCTGATCAAGGCGCAAAACCTGCCCGATGGCCTTTTGCTGACCTATGAGACCGGCATCAAGAACACCACCTCGTTTCGCGCCGTACCCGTAGACGAAGAAGGTCGCGCCAACCTGGTGGTGGTGGATGATTACAGCGACACGCCCGAGGAGGAGCGCCGGGCGCGCATGGACGAGGTAGACCAAAGCATCATTTCGTGGGGGCGGGACTTCAACCGCTATTTCCGCCATTGGGCCAAGTGGTCATGGCTGGCGCCCTGGCGCTGGTACATGAATGGCCCGTGGCTGACCATGAAGCCTTCGGCGCGCCGGGTTAGCTACCTAATTTCCATGATCACGCTGGCCGAGTTTGTTATGTTCCTGATGGTCTTCGTCATCTTCTGGTTGGAGCTCGACAACTACGTGGGGCTCTAAGGGGCTCCAGATGGTCTATTAAAATCAATATATTGGTTTTTTTGCTGTCGCTCAGGGGTTTTGCCGCAGCCGGGCGATATGGGGCGGGGTGTAAGAAACGGAAACAATAATTTACGTGCCCTTATGGCCAAATCGGTTAAAAGAAGACATGAGCAAGAAACTTTTCGGCACCGACGGCATTCGCGGCACCGCCAACCAGCACCCAATGACCGCCGAGACGGCGCTACATGTGGGCCAGGCGGCGGCGTTGCAGTTCACGCGCGGCGATCACCGACACAGGGTCGTCATCGGCAAGGATACGCGCCTTTCGGGCTATATGCTGGAAACGGCACTAACGGCAGGCTTCGTTTCGTGTGGCATGGACGTCATCCTGATTGGCCCCATGCCGACACCGGCGGTCGCCATGTTGACGCGTTCACTGCGCGCCGACCTCGGTGTCATGATCTCGGCCTCGCATAACCCATTTGAAGACAACGGCATCAAGATTTTTGGCCCCGATGGCTACAAGATGTCTGATGCCGTGGAAGCCGAGATCGAGGCGCGCATTGTGGGCGGCATGGCGGGCGAGTTGGCACCCCCGGCCGAGATCGGCCAGGCCCGGCGCATGGACGACGCGCACGGACGCTATACCGAATTCGTCAAACAAACCTTTCCGCGCCGAAAAACGCTCGATGGCATCAAGGTTGTGGTGGATTGCGCCAATGGTGCCGCTTACAAGGTGGCACCTGAAGTCTTATGGGAACTGGGTGCCGACGTGATTGAAATGGGCGTTGACCCTGATGGTTATAACATCAACCTGAACTGCGGCTCTACCGCACCCGAACGCATGGCCGCCGAGGTGGTCGCAACGGGCGCCGATTTAGGCATAGCGCTTGATGGCGATGCCGACCGGGTCATGGTTTGCGATGAAAAAGGAAACGTTGTTGATGGCGACCAGTTAATGGCGTTAATCGCCACCGGCATGAAAACGGCAGGCAGCCTTGAGGGCGGTGCCGTGGTGGCGACGGTGATGTCGAACCTGGGGCTTGAAACTTACCTTGAAGGAATCGGTATTGGCTTGCACCGCGCGCCGGTTGGCGACCGTTATGTGGTCGAGGCCATGGTTGAAATGGGCTGCAACATTGGCGGCGAACAATCGGGCCATATTGTCATGGGCAATTACTCTACCACCGGCGACGGCCTGATGGCCGGCCTTCAGGTGTTGGCCCAATTGGCCGCTGCAAAGGAAAGCGACCGCAAGGCAAGCGAGATTTGCCGCCTGTTTGAACCGTTACCGCAATTGCTGGAAAACGTTCGCTTTGAAGGCGCTTCGCCGCTGGATCGTGACGACGTCAAGGCAGCCATCGGCGTGGCGGAAGAGCGGCTCAAGGGTAATGGGCGGCTGTTGATCCGCATGTCGGGCACCGAGCCGCTGGTTCGTGTGATGGCCGAAGGCAAGGACGCAACACTGGTTAAAAGCGTGGTCGGTGACCTGGCCGAGCTGATCGAGCGCGCATCCGCAGCTTAATATCCTTAAACGGCCATCTATTGCGGGAGCAATACAATGCAAGGGCGGGTTCTTATCATTGCCGGTTCCGACAGTGGCGGCGGCGCCGGTATTCAGGCCGACATCAAAACCGTGACCGCGCTTTCGGGCTATGCCATGACGGCCATAACCGCGCTGACGGCACAAAACACCGAAGGCGTGTTTGGCGTTTATGAAGTACCGGAAGCTTTTATTCGCGAACAAATCCGGGTCGTGCTTTCCGATATTGGCGCCGATTGCATCAAGATCGGCATGCTGCACCGCGCCAGCGTTATAAAAACGGTGGCCGAAACCATTTCCGCGCTGGCGCCCGGTGTGCCGGTGGTGCTGGACCCGGTGATGATTGCCAAGGGTGGCCATTCGCTGTTGGAGCCCGATGCGCTGGACGCGCTAAAGCGTCACTTGATACCGCTGGCAACCCTGGTTACGCCTAACGTGCCGGAGGCCGAAGCGTTGAGCGGCCATAATATTGCTTGCGTTGCCGACATGGGCGCTGCTGCTGAAGCCATCGCCAGCCTGGGCGGTGACGACAAACCTGAAGCCGTTTTAATTAAGGGCGGGCACATGACGGGCGAAACGCTTAGCGATGTCCTGTGGTTTCGCGACGCCCCGCCGGAAATTATTGAAGGAAGCCGCATCGATAGCACGTCTACGCATGGCACCGGCTGCACGCTGGCGTCGGCCATTGCGTGCTCGCTAGCCCAGGGGATGGACTTGAAGGATGCCGCCTTGCGGGCGCGTGATTACGTGGTTACGGCCATTGAAACCGCGCCCGGTTTAGGCAGCGGCCACGGGCCGCTCAACCATGCACATACGTGTAAGAAATTTGATTAGCGCCATTGGCTTTTAGATTACGGATTCAGCATAAGCGTTATTGCCGTAACGAATAAGGCCGGCAATTTCCTTAAGGCCTTTTTCCACAAGGTCGATGCTGCGCGCACCGCCAAGGCATAATCTTATTGCCGGGCGCTGGGTGGACCGGCCAACCGCGAAAACTGTGGTGGGCATCACCAGGACGCCTTTTTCCTTTGCCGCCAGTGCAAATTCCTCATCGCGCCAGGGCTCCGGCAGGTACAGCAATGTGTTAAAAGCGCCCTGATACATTTCAATGTCGGCATCATTCAGCACGCGCGCTGCAATGGCATGTCTTGCGGCAAGCTCGTTTCTTTGGAGTTGGGTAATTTCATGTGCAACGCCGCTTTCAATCCACTGGGTAACAATTTCACCCATTAACGGCGTTGCCATCCGGCAGGTATCGCGAATAACCGATCCTGCACGCTGTTCCTTGTCATCAGGCACCACAAGGTAACCGTAACGCAGGCCCGGGGCGATGCACTTGGAAAATGAAGTTATGTAATAGCTATGCTTCGGCGCAAACGCTGCAATAGGCAGGGGCCTGTTTTCGGGAATGGCACCAAAAATATCATCTTCAATGATGGCCACGTTGTAATGAATGGCAATTTTGGCAATTTCTTTTCGGCGCGCTTCGGACATGGTGCGTGAAGTCGGGTTTTGCAGGGTCGGTATGGTGTACAACGCCTTGGGTGTGCGTGTCTTGCAGGCGGCTTCGAACGAGCCCGGTGTAATGCCGAGCTCATCCATTTCCAGCCCCACCAGGTTTATCCCCAGTTCCGCTGCCAGCGTCTTGATTCCGTGGTAGGTAAGGCATTCGGTTAAAATGGTATCGCCCCTGAGCGCAAGCGTCATGACCGCGGTAAGAACGGCGTGCTGCGCACCATTGGTGGTGATTACCCTCGAGGGCGAAACATCCATTCCTGATATTGATTTAATCCACGCCGCACCGGCCCGGCGGTGGCTGGGCAGGCCGGTATCGGGCTTGTAATCCAAAAGCGAACCAAGGCCGTGCGTGGCGCCTAAATCCGATAGCGCCTTGGCAAAATATTTTTCCCCAATACCGCTTATGGGAAGGCTGAGACTGAAATCACAAACGCCGTCTTTTGCCAGCTCTTCTTCGCTTGGAATGGACAGGCTGAAATTATTGTCGACAACAAAGCTGGCTGACGTGTTGGGGTCGCGAACGTAAGTGCCGCGCCCAACCTCGCCGGTCACAAGGCCGCGGCGTTCGGCTTCGCCATAGGCGCGGGTCACGGTGCCGACGGTCACCCCCAGCCGGTAGGCCATGTCGCGGTGGGTGGGCAGGCGCTCGCCCGGCTTCAGGGACCCGCCGTTAATGGCGTCGAGGATGCCGCTGGCGATGGCCTTGTACTTGGGGCCGGGGTGGGTGTTGAGGTCGGGTGTCCAAATTGTCATGGTAACAATGATTACATTGACCCCCTAACAATGCAAGCATAATGTGCATTGTAAGCATAAATAAGGAGGACATTGTGATGATTCGGAATGATTGTATTGATACAATATCACCGCGCAACCTAACCGCTCCACGGCCCTTAACCTGGACCGGTTGGCTGCGCGACGGCACCCACTTGGCCGAGAGCGGCCTCAGGCACGCCTTTGCCGTTTTGGTAACGTGGCAGCGCCGGAGCGTCCAGCGCCATCATATGGCTGAACTGGACGAGCGTATCTTGCGCGATATTAATGTCGACCGCGTGACCTTGGAGCGCGAGGCCAGAAAGCCGTTCTGGCGGCCCTAACCGTGAATGAGGCGCGGCTTAAACCCGGCTTGAGGCTGCGCCGAAGCCACGCCATAGTGTCTGAGCTTTAAACCCAAACACCAACCAGAAGGCCACCCGCCATGTCAGCCCCGAGCACCCCAACCGAGGAACTGTTTCGCGACGATTCCTACCTCAAGACCTGCACCGCCAAGGTTGTTGGCGTTGGCAGGGGCGCGAGCGGCAGGGGGGTTGAGCTTGACCGAACCGTTTTTTACCCCACCGGTGGCGGCCAACCCGGCGACGGCGGCGTGCTGGCGCTTGAAGACGGTCGTGAAATCATCATCACCGAGGCCGTGAAAGACAAGCTTACGGGGGCGATTTTTCATATAGCCGAAGAAGGCGCGGTCATGCCCGGCGTGGGCGAGGCGGTTAGCGCAACCATTGACTGGGAGCAGCGCCACAAGCTGATGCGCATGCATACCTTTATGCATATTCTGAGCGCACTGGTAGATGGCGGGATCACCGGCTGTCAGGCAGGCGTTGCTAAAAGCAGGGTTGATTTTAATTTGCCCGAAAGCCCTGATAAGGAAAAGCTAAACGCTGAGATAAACAGGATAATCAGCGAAAACCACTCGGTAGGTAATTCATGGATAAGTGATGATGAACTTGATTCCAATCCGGAATTGGTGCGTTCACTTTCTGTCGCCCCACCGCGTGGCGGCGGGCGCATCAGGGTTATAAATATTGACGGTGTCGACCTGCAGCCGTGCGGCGGCACCCATGTCAAATCCACCGCCGAAATCGGCCCCGTGCGTATTGGCAAAATCGAGAACAAGGGCAAGCAAAACCGTCGCATCAACATACATTTTGCAGATTGAGGGCATGAGCAAAACGCTGGATATCTATCAGGTAGACGCCTTCACGAGCGAGGTTTTCAAGGGCAACCCCGCGGCCGTGGTGCCTTTGCAAGACTGGTTGCCCGATACGGTCATGGCGGCGATTGCGGCTGAAAACAACTTGCCGGAAACGGCTTTTTTTGTTCCCCGGGGCAATGGCTACCATCTGCGCTGGTTCACGCCAGCCAGCGAGGTGGAATTGTGTGGCCATGCCACCCTGGCCTCGGCTTTTGTGCTGATGAGCGAACTGCAGCCGGGGCGCACCGAGGTTGCCTTTGATTCCCTGAGCGGTGAATTGCGCGTCACCCGCCACGGCGATGCCTACAAGCTGGACTTTCCCGCCGCGCCGCCGCAATCGGCCCCGTTACCGGCAAGCCTTGACGCCGCCATCGGCGTGGTGGCCGAGACGTATTTCACTGGGCTTATGGATATGGCGGTGCTGGCCGATGCCGGGGCGGTGCGCCGGGTAAGTCCGGATTTTGAAGCCGTATGTCAGCTCAATGATTTTGGCTTGATCATTACGGCGCCCGGCGATGAGGCGGGCGTTGACTTTGTATCGCGCGTTTTTGCCCCCAACCACGGCATCCCCGAAGACCCGGTCACCGGCTCGGCGCACACGGTTTTAGCACCATACTGGGCCGGACACCTCGGCAAAACCACACTGCGGGCACGCCAGGTTTCGGCGCGTGGCGGCGAGCTGCTTTGCGAGTGGGCGGAAGAATCGGCGCGGGTTTATATTTCCGGTGAGGCGGTTTTATACCTCAGGGGTGAAATCCGGATTCCGTAAAAAAGTCGCATGAGCGGGGGTATGCACGGACAGGTGACACCGCACAGGGGCGTATGTTAGGCTTAAGCCAAGAAGGGGGATTGGATGGGTTGAAAAGACCGTTGTTCAAGCCATCTATGATTGAGAAGTTTTGTTTTAATAACCCCTGAGGCTGCACGATGACGCGACGGCACTTTTCTTCCAAGTTACAATCCAGCACATTCCTGACGAGGCGCTTTTTAACGCTAGCTCATGCTTTTGTGCTGGCTGCAGTTGTGGTCATGACCATGGCAATGGTTACGGATGCCAGCGCCCAGCTGCCCGGCGAAAACTCGCACATCCAGCTTAAGTTCATTCTGGTGCCGGCAAAAACCGCCAGCGGCAAAACGCAGATGGTGCCGATTACGCCCATTTTTACTGTGCCCAAGGCCAAGGATGTCCCCGCTATCTGCCAGCAGGCGGTGCACATTACCGACACCCTTGTGGCCTACCTGAACAAATACCCGCCCACCATTGCGAAAGACCGCCGGGTAAACCTTAAGGGGCTGGGCCCCAAAGTGGTGCCATACGTTAACCAGACGCTGGGCAAGGTCATGGTGAGTGAAGCGGTGTTCATGGAAGGCGCCGGAAAAGAGCTTAGCCGCGGCGCCATGAAGCGCCTGCCATTCGCTTCCGCCGGTTGCGGACGGGTGCTGGAGGAATATGAAGAGCGCATCAGGGAACTGACCGGCAAGAGCAAGTAAGCCGCCGGGGCGCATCGTCGATTCACCGTCATTCGGGGTATGGCAGGGCGAATCGGACCACGTTGATGCCCGGCCGCCTGACCATGGGGCATGGCCGGAAATTAGCCCCAAAACCTTACCCACAGCCCCACGCTTGCCCCCGATGGGCGTTGCAGCTCGCTGTAGTGTTCTTTTGCGCTTTGGGTTACCATCCAAAGCGAATCCAAGCCTGATCCGCAAAGGCGGTGTGGGCTTGAGGAACCGGGTTTATGAAACCGAAATGAAACCGAAAAGGGGGCAATGGTGAACCTAAGATATGCACGATTGGCGAGCGCCGTATTGGCGCTGGTAACCCTGGCGGCGTGTACCAACCTTCAGCAGGGCACGGTCGGAAATAACCAGTTCTGGATTAAGGGCCCGGTTGCCGAAAACGATAAGGCCGAGTTGGGGCTGGCCGAACTGGCCAAGGGCAACAACGTTGGGGCGTTGGCTCATTTTGAACGCGCACTGAGCGCTAACCCTACCGATGTGCACGCGCTCTTTGGTAGCGCGCTGGTATACCAGAACACCGGCCAACCCGAACGCGCGCGTGATTTTTACAAACGTATTCTGGCGCTTGATCCGCAGCCATCAGATGAAATTCTGGTGTGGGCCGGATCGCGCCCGCAGGCCATTTCCGATGTGGCCAATGTTAACCTGACGTTGTTGCAGGGCGGTCGCCCGGCGCCGCTTCCCGACAGCGCGGACAGGGCGGCGTCTTCGTCAATGTCGTCCATGAGGCCTGAGTCTGCCGAACTGCCCACATCCAAGCTGTATGTTCCACCGGTAAAGCCAACCCTTTCGGTCGGCCGGCTGGAAGCGGATAACATTTCCTTTAACGATGCCGACAACAACATCGTAGCCCGGTTTAAATCAATCCGCTTCTTGCTCGATGAGGGCCTGATTACCCAGGATGAATTTAACGCCCGCAGGCAGGCCAACATTGGCGCCTTGTTGCCTTTGTCAAAATCGGCACCGGCAGCCGGGCTTGGGCGCTCTGTGCCGCCGGGCGAGCAAATCGCCGGGCGCTTGCGCGCCATCGGCCGGGCACTGGAAATGCGTGCCATTACCGTGCAGCAACACGGTTCGGAACGCGGCGTCATTCTCGATTCACTGATGCCGGCGGTTCCGAAATCAAAGGCCATTTCCCCGGCGCCACCCAGCGGCCTGATGGAAGCGGCTGACGCGGTGCGCCGCCTGGAGCTGTTGCGCCAGATTAACGTCATCACATCCGACGAATACACGGCCGAACGCGCCGCCATTGAAGGTGGTCGTGCGCCGGCACCTATGGCATCGGGGCCGGGTGCTGCTCAGCCCATGGCCATGACGGCACCTTCGGGCGCCGCTGCTCCCATGGCGCTGTCGGGCTTCCAGCCCGGTGTCCACCTGTCATCGTATCGCCAGCGTGGCGCCGCAGACCGTGGTTGGCGGGAATTGCAAAAGCGCTTCTCCGCCCTGAGGGATATGCAGATGATGGTCGAGCGCGTGGATCTGGGGTCAACCCGGGGCGTGTTTTACCGCTTGAAGGCGGGGCCCGTGGCGTCAAATGACGCGGCCAAGCAGTTGTGCGGGCAACTCAAGGCGGCACGACAGTACTGCGAACCGACCACCGTGGACTTTGGCGGCTGAAGCCGCTTTCGGGGGCATAGCTTGACTTTTCCGGGAAATGGGTTAAATAAACCCCGTTAATACGTTATGCAGTCGTCTTGCTATGCGCTCTGATTGAACTCTCTATACGCACGTTCGACCAAGTTGCTTTCCTGACATTGTGAGCGTTAAAACCGCGAGCTTGGCATGTTGTCGCCTCGCGTAATCTTATAAATGTAAAGGAATACAACTATGGCTAACGGTACCGTGAAATGGTTTAACGCTTCCAAGGGCTACGGCTTTATCGAACCCGAAGATGGCGGCAAAGACGCCTTTGTTCACATCTCCGCGCTGGAACGCGCCGGCCTTACTTCCCTGAATGACGGCCAGAAAGTCAGCTACGAGCTGGTTGCCGGTCGTGATGGCAAGGAAGCTGCTGAAAACATCCAAGTCCAGGACTAATTTTCCTGCAATAATTTAATTGATGTGGACCGGGGAACAATCGTGTTCTCCGGTCCCTTCGTTTCGCCGTTATGACGGCGTGAAAAGAGAACCACTTATGAATAATTTTTCCGGGCTCGACTTGGTCGAGCCCCTGCGGCGGGCAATTTCCGCCGAGGGCTATGCGGCGCCGACGCCGATCCAGGCCCAATCCATACCGCATTTGCTGGCGGGCCGTGATCTTCTTGGCGTAGCGCAGACTGGCACCGGAAAAACCGCCGCCTTTGTTCTGCCCATGCTGCAGAACCTCACCGCCAACGCCAAGGGCCGTACCCGCCCGGGTCGCCCCCGTGCCCTGGTGCTGGCGCCGACCCGCGAACTTGCGGTTCAAATTGGCGACAGTGTGCGCACTTACGGTAAATTCCTGAAAATCAGCGGCACCACCATCTTTGGTGGCTCACCCATGGGCAGGCAAATCCAGGCGTTGAACGCCGGGGTTGATGTCGTTATTGCCACGCCGGGCCGCCTGATGGACCTGTTGCGCCAGAAAAAACTGCAACTGGACTCGGTCGAGGTGTTTGTCCTCGACGAGGCCGACCGTATGCTCGACATGGGCTTTGTGGCCGATGTCCGCAGAGTTGCCGCCATGATCGGGGACAAGCGCCAGACCGTGCTGTTTTCCGCCACCATGCCGGGTGCCGTTGCCAAGCTGGCCGAAGGGCTGCTTTCCGACCCGGTTCGGGTTGAGGTTGCCCCCCAGTCGACCACGGCGGAGCGTGTGGAACAGCGCGTATTGTTTGTTGCCAAGCCGAAGAAACGCAGCCTGCTAAGTGAAATTCTCAAGGATGCCGGCATTTCGCGCGCCCTTGTGTTTACCCGCACCAAGCACGGCGCCGACCGGGTGGCCAAGCACCTTGAACAAGACAACGTTCGCACCGGTGTTATTCATGGCAACAAGAACCAGAACGCCCGCCAACGGGCCTTGAACGGCTTCAAAAACGGTAACCTGCGGGTATTGGTTGCCACCGACATTGCCGCACGCGGCATTGACGTTGATGGCGTTACCCACGTCATTAATTTTGACTTGCCCAATGACCCCGAAACCTACGTTCACCGCATCGGCCGCACGGCCCGTGCGGGTGCCGGTGGTCAGGCTATTTCGTTCTGCGACCACGAAGAACGTGACTACTTGTTCGACATTGAGAAGATCACGCGCAAAACGGTTGACGTTGATGTCGACCATCCATACCACGCCGCCGATATCGCCAACGCGACGCCTTCTAAAGGCAAGAAGCCGCAACGAAATGGCGGACGCAAGTTCGGTGGCGAAAAGCCCGGTAACGGCTTCAAGCCTCGTGGCGCCAAGGGCAAGCGTCCGGGTGGCACCAAGAACGCCGCCAGGGGCGGCAACCGGGGTGCCAACAGGGGTGGCAGCAAGGGCGGCGGCTCACGCGCTGCCTAAACCCGCCTGAACCACGCTTCTATTAAAACGCCAACCGCCCATCATTCGTGATGGGCGGTTTTCGTTTGTGGTGCTGGCGGGGCTTTCCCTTATTTTCTGGTCTGGTGGACGCCTAGGGGGGCCATACGGGCCACCAGGGGCAGGTGCAGGCCTTTAGGGGTGGTTGCGGGCGGCAGAGAATCGGCTCGTGTCTGGTGGCCCGGGCGGGCGTAATGAGGTCCGTCGGCGGTGGATTCCTTTATGGCTTCTGTTGTGGTTTTCCCCAAAGGTTCCCTGTGGATAAAATTAGACCGAAATCAGGGCCACCGCTCGTCAGGCCCCGCAAACCTGTCTGTTTCCGTAGCTTGGTGTTTATGGCGCGGAAACCCTTGTTTTTTTGAGGCCCCGGCGTTAGACTCCCGCCCCTTGGTCGTGCGTTCGCAGTGGCCAGTCCAGACTGAAAATATGTTTCTGTTTTTTATGGAACTTTTGGTTTGACAACCCCGTCCGGTGGGCCTAAAACCCCCCGACGCGACGTACTGGCCCGCCAGTGTGTCGCGATTTTTTCCGGGGCTCACGGGCTCCGGTTTTTGTTTGTTCTTTGACATTGTTGATGATTAAGAAGAGATGCGCAGGCGGCGGTCTCGGTAAAGGTCTTTTGGCCAATACCCAGAACCGTCTGTTCTGTGCAATCGTCTGTGTGACGTTTGTGCAAATTATATAGACAGATAGGCTCTGTTTGTGAGTTCGGTTTCGGCCGAAGTTCACAAGTCAACTTGAGAGTTTGATTCTGGCTCAGAACGAACGCTGGCGGCATGCTTAACACATGCAAGTCGAACGAAGGCCCGGAGCTTGCTCCGGTGTCCTTAGTGGCGCACGGGTGAGTAACGCGTGGGAATCTACCCTAAAGTGGGGAATAACAGTTGGAAACGACTGCTAATACCGCATACGCCCTTCGGGGGAAAGGCTTCGGCCGCTTTTGGATGAGCCCGCGTCTGATTAGCTTGTTGGTGGGGTAAAAGCCTACCAAGGCAACGATCAGTAGCTGGTCTGAGAGGATGATCAGCCACACTGGG
>CBFCYL010000046.1:0-17020 GCA_965602455.1 uncultured Thalassospiraceae bacterium
AGCATCATTTGATCAACGGCCCAGGCCTGTCGTGCCTTGGGGTTGCCCTGAACTTCTTCGGCGGCAAAGCCATCGAACATTTCATCATATGCTGGGTGCACGGCAACCAGCTGGCCTTGCAGGTGGGTTGAAAGTTCCGTCACCTCAACGCCGTGCTTGGCCAGTGTGCCTTTTATCTCGTCACAGTAATCTTTGCTTTCGGCGGCCTTGGCTAAATCAAACAGGCGGCCATCCCATGACGGAATCTGAACCCCCTTGAAGCCCAGACCGGCGGCCCATTCGGCGATGGCGTCAAGGCTGTTAAAGGGTGCCTCGTCACCGGCGAATTGTGCCAGGAATATTGCGGGTCCTTTTAGCGTGTTCATCTTGTTTCCCCTTCTCATTGGTTGCTTTCAGTGCCTTTTGGCATCTACGAAGCTCAATGATGCATATTTTAGAAATCAAAATGGCGTCTCATTTTTGCCGAAAATCCCAAGAGCGCGTCATTTTGATGGTTCTCGTACCCCTTTTTTGCATCATTATGATGCGTATTGATTGGGGTGTTGTCAACATCATTTTTGAATAAAAAGCCATCATTTTACATCATTTATCAGCGATTCACCCGCCATATAATTGGATAAATCGTTATAATCGGCTGATTTATAGGGATTACTGACGATGTGTATAATCAGAAAATTAATTATAAAAAATAATCATTGATGGAATAATTTTTTCAAATGATGGCTTTACTGATTGATGTTTAAGCGAAGGCTTGCTATGTTTCGATTCGATCAATGAGGGGTTTATTGAGGGATTTATGATTTACTTTTACCCTCAACTTTCTGAAAACACGGGCATTTCAAGGAAAATCAGGTGAGAAAACGGAAAATCCGCATTGCAGACATTGCCCTGGAAGCCGGCGTTGGTGTTGCCACCGTGGACCGTGTCCTGAACAAGCGCCCGGGTGTGAAGGAACACACCGCGCAGCGTATCCATGAGGCCGTAGAGCGTTTGCAGAACGCGCCCGACTTCTCTGGCGGTGCCTATGTGGGCGCAGCAAAGCTGGCGTTTGATTTTATTTTACCTGCCGGCGCCAACACCTTCATGCAAAACCTGCAAGATGCTATTGCGCACGCCGCTGACCATATCGGCGGTCGCGGCATTCAAATTCGCTGTCATCGCATTGAAGGGTTTAACCCGAGCGCCCTGGCTGAAAGCATCCGTAAAATTGGCCCCACCTCAAGCGGGTTGGGTGTTGTTGCGTTGGATAACCCCATTGTACGCGAAGCCGTTAATGAAGTAACCGATATAAATATTCCCGTCGTGACCCTGGTGTCAGACCTTTCCAATTCACGGCGCCAAGACTATGTCGGTCTTGATAATCGCGCCGCCGGGCGCACCGCTGGATATCTGATGGGACGTTTGACCGCACGAAAAAAAGGAAACGTGGTGTTAATCGCCGGTAGCATCGGGTTGAGCTATCGAGACCATCAGGAGCGTGAGTTTGGCTTCCGCGATGCGTTAAGCGAACAGTTTCCAAGCCTTGTCATTATTGACCGGGTCGATAACAAGGATGATTTTGAAAAGGCCTACGCGCAAACCAACAATATTCTCGACACCCACGGTGACCTGCTGGGCATTTACAACATCGGCGCCGGTAACCGAGGTATCGGCCACGCCCTTCAAGAACGCGGCAAAACCAAAGACACCGTTTTCATTGGTCATGAAGTAACCAATTTTTCCCGCCAGTTTCTCATCGATGGGGTCATGGATGCGGTGATTAACCAAGATGTCAGCCACGAAGCCAACGAAGCCTTGCGCCAGCTGTTGCGCCATCACGTTAACGCCAACCCCCTGCCCACCCTTGGCCCGCCCCGGGTTGAGATTTTCGTTCGGGAAAACCTTCCGTAAACACCGGCGAACGAAAACCGACATCCACAAGGATGTCGACGCAAAGCGCCACTGCGCCATACAAAAACTCGAAGATGCAGATAATGCCGCGAGCACAGAAGGTTTTGATGAAAAATGTCTAACGCGTTAGACAAATTTGCCCCTTAAGCCATTGATTTCATTGAGCGGTAAGAGTTCAAGATGTATTACAGCTCATAAGAATAGCGCATTGATAATGTTGGGTTATTTAACCTGACGCACGACAAGATAAAACCCCGTCGCTGGATATAGCGGCGGGGTTTTTTGTATTTATGCGCGCTCTGGATGGTTTACGCCTCAAGACCAGTCAATTAAAAGGCTTACATCCCCAATGAATCCATCCGGGTAGTCGGTAATCTTTGCCGTCAGGCGATAGCCGTGTGGGTGCCCGTGCATTTTCCATATTGCATAAAAACTCTGCGCCTTGCCTTGCAGGGTTTCCGGCCAGTTCTTATCGGAATTATTAATTGCCCTTCCGCCATCGGAGCAGAAATCGGATGGGAATTTCATAACCTCAATCGCATAGTTTCCACTGCGAGCGGCGTCTATGATATTTTGTTTAAGGTGTTCGGAATCCCGCTCAAGAAACTCCGATTGCATAAACAATTTTCTTTGTTCATCAAGCGCGCTCTCGCTGGTATTGGCCTTGGCGGTTCTTTTCTTTTCAGCTTTTGTCCTTGATATGTCTGCATAGCGACGCAGTTGATGGGCGGAAACAATAAGGCCGACAACTTGCCACTTGGTAGACATGTGCGTGTCTGCCAGATTTTCAGCAATAACCCGGTCGTCGTCTATGTGGTATCCATCCTTCATTGGTGCATCACACCTTAACCCTTAACCAAGAGTTCGGTCCCTATCCGGAAGCTCCTGCCCGCTGGTCGCCACGGCGTGACGACCAACAGATAGCAATCAGGAGTTCTCGTCCTCGACTTCTTCGTATCCGGTGATCATCGCCTTGATATGCGATGTCACGGTATGGCCCGTGGTCGCAAAGTAAACGTGAACGATAAAGAAGATCACCATCAGGAATGCGGCAGCGACGTGAACCATGGCAACATTGCCCAGATCCAACCAGCCCAGTCCAAACGCATCCCATTGGGGATAGTAGAGATAGAGCAGCCCACTGATCCAGATTAGCGGATTGATCAGCAGCTTGACGAACAGATAGGCCAGACGCTGCAGCGGGTTGTGCTTGCTGAGTTGCGTCTGGCGATGCGGGTGGGGTGCATGAGTGAAAATGCCCGTCACGTAGTAACGCATCATGGCAACCAGCTTTTCCGTGGTTGGAACATACTGTTTCCATTCCCCGGTTGTGAAGTGCCAGAAGATGGCAAACACCCACAGGCCAATCAACAGCCACGCCGAGGTGGTGTGGATTTCTTGTGCGGTTTCATAGCCAATCCACCGATAGGTACCGTGGATTTCAAACCCCGTTATCATCATGGTGATGATCAACAGTGCCTGGGTCCAGTGCCAGAACCGTTCGAAGCGCTTGAAAATATAGATCCGTTGCATAATTTAGCCCTCCTTACGGTGTGCGTAATAGCGCATCGCGCCATGACCGAGTACGCCGAGCAGCGAAAGCCCGGCAATCAACCAGCCGATGGTATCGAGCAATCCGAAGCGGTTGTAACCGGGGATATAAAGACCCGGCACATCTTTCAGGCGCGATTCAGCGCTGTGGCAGGAATAGCAGGCAACCGCATCTTCCTTGGGCGCAACCATGTGCGTGGTCGGCCATGCCATTTCGGTCTCGACGAAACCGAGTTTGCCGCTGTAGGTGCTGCCCACGGCCTTCATGCCGGCCTCAACGGCCTTGTCCCAGTCGTAGTTGGTCCAATACGCGCTGTCATCGGCGCCAAAGGTGTGAACCACCGCCAGCGTCTGGTTGCCCACATCATAGGCCTGCTTGCCGCGCATGACCTTGAACGGCCAGATACGCGAATTGGGATCACCGGCACTGCCGCCGTACTTGTTGATCGGCACCATTTCATCGCCGGTAACCTTGTCACCAAACAAGGTGTACTTAACGCTACCGTCGAACCAGCGATATTCCGGGATAACATTCTTACCCCATTCAAAATCGCCCTTCATGCCGTTATAGATTTGCTCACCCCTGGCGTTATTGATCTTCAGGGGCTTGCCTTCTGGCGTCAACTTACCGGCGGTAGACCAATCCCACCACGTCTTGGTGGCGTAACCACCGCGGGCAAATTCCGGAATATGGCATGTCTGGCAAGCCAGCACGTCGGTATGGTCGTTGAGTTTTGCGTTGGCCGTGGCCGGGTGCGGGGTCATGCCGTGACATGATTCACAGGTCGCCCGACTGCCGTCGGTGCGCCCCGGAATATCAATGCCGGTGGTATCCTTGGCTATGGGGGTGTAGCGGCTGCCCTGCACCAGATGATTATCACCGCCATGACATTTGGAACAAGCGAAGTCGAGCCCCTTGGAACCGTCAAGGTTTTTCGGGCTCATGTGCACGTCGAGATAAGGGCCGGGGTTAATCAACGACAGGTCCAGATCGCCATGCTTGACCGCATTGCCGCCGCCGCCCAGGAAATGACACACGCCACAGTTCGAACGGCTGGTGGGCCCAACGTTCTGGGCGATCTCGGCAAGGTTCGGTGGTTTAATGAACTTGCCGCTTTTGGCTGGCCATTCGCGGGGCTCATAGGCCGGATGGCCCGCCCCCGCCGGAAACTTGCGATATTTGGCCGTGCTGTCGTGGCACACCAGACAATCAACATTTTCCTGGGCTGCGAAGTCAAACTTGTCATCTTCCCAACCATAGCCGATGTGGCAACTGGTGCAGCGCGCTTCGTTCGATACGACCGAGCCGCAGAAGTTGTTGATGATGTTTTTCTTGCCCAGCCTCTGGTCCGATGCCGGGTTAACCACATCCCAGTTCCAGTGCTTGGTTTTATGAATTTGCTTGGACGCCTCGGTATGGCACGCAAGGCACGCCTTGGTAACGTCCGGTCCGGTGGCAAACGGCCCCTGCAACTCCTTAAACTTTGAGTGATCAGCCGTTGACTTGCCGTCACCGCTGGGGCTTGCAAGTTGGCCGGTCGTGGTCTGGTTGTTGGTGGCCTGTTTGGCCGCGGCCTGGGCGATTGTGCCTGAGGCTAGAACAATACCGAGAGCAAGAACGAACCCGATTGCGACCCGTGCCGCTTTCGAAACTCTCATTTCATTGATTATGTTGTGTAACCGGTTCATAGCAATCCCCTATGTTTGGGAAGTTGGTTATCGTTGGGTCGGTGCGGGCGGATTAGCAACCGCCAAGATCCTGCACACCGCCAGAGCCAGAGCCGCCTGCCTTGGCTGCAGGACGAATCAATTCCGGTGCCGGCTTGTTCGGATCAAACGTAATGAACTTCTGCTGATCTGCGGCAACCTTCGCCATTACGCCGGCAACCATGCGGCCAAACAACTGGCCCATCAGGCCCGAGTTCATGATGCCGATGTAAACCTTGTCGTCATCGCCCTCATAAACCGTAATCGTGCACGGCATCAGGATGGATAAAATGCGCGTGCTACGATCCTGAATCATCGGTTTCGAATAATCTGCATTACAGGCTTCGATCAACAACACATTGGGAACCGTCGCTCCCAGCTTCTTAATGGTATTTGACGGACTGCGAAGTCCCGACAAAGCCCAACCAGCATCTTTGATATTGTGTTGAATGCGCGCCACGGTTTCTTCCAGACCGTAGGGGCTTTGGTGTTCCGTAAGCATCAATTTGCCACCGAACTGCCAGCCCATAATGGCGACAAACACAACGCCAACGAAAAACCCTGAGGCTATTTTAAGCATGGTCTTGCTCCCTTTATATTAGGGTGTCATAATATATCAATATGCTAATATAAGCAACCAACTCATTGATATAAAGGTGTTTTATCTGAGTAAATTACTCGGGTATTGGAAAACGGGGCCGCACAATGCGGATGTCAGTTTTCATCCCCACGGCATTTTACGGGAGGCCATCATGACTGGAAAATTGCGGCACTTCGCACTGACGGCACTGTGCGCGATCTCGGTGCTGCACCTTTCTGCTCCGACCATGGCCGAAGGCCTCGGCGACGGCGCCCATGTGCCACACATCGACGATAAGGGGCGGGCCGGCTACCAGGCATTTTCCGATCAGCCCCCGCACCGCGCCTTCGCCATCGCCCCCGGCGGTATCTGGGCCTGGGTATCGGGCAGCGCCACCGAAGAAGTGGCCGGGAGCGACGC
This sequence comes from uncultured Thalassospiraceae bacterium, assembly GCA_965602455.1. GTDB lineage: Bacteria > Pseudomonadota > Alphaproteobacteria > Rhodospirillales > Magnetovibrionaceae > CBFCYL01. The sequence continues at coordinate 6,149 of CBFCYL010000046.1, forward strand.
GCTGGCGGCCTGCCGCCAATACACGCAGCAGCCCTGCCACCTTTACGCCGTCAATGACCAGGTGGTGCTAGACGAAACGGCATGGGTTGCATCGTGGAACCTGCGCATGGACGGCGCAGCCATTGCCGAGGCACCCGTGGGCACGGGACGCGGGAACCGATTCCCCGACCTCGCCCTGACCGCGCCCGATGGCCGCGCGGTCACACTTTCAGACTTACGGGGCAAGCCCGTGTTCCTGCATTTCTGGGGCAGCTGGTGCCCGCCGTGTCAGTCCGAATTCAAAGATCTGCAAAAACTCTATAACGCCATGGCGGACGATGGTGCCGTAACCTTCGTTCTGGTTCAGGGGCGCGAACCCATCGCCAGATCACGGCGCTGGGCATCAAAGCATAATTTTACCATGCCGCTTTACGATTCAGGCCACCGGGGGCGAAGCGATAAATCGTTTCGCATGGCTGACGGTGTAAGCATAAACGACCGTCGTCTGGCCTCGTCCTATCCGACCACCTATGTCCTGGATGCGAACGGTATGGTCGTCTTTCACCAAGCCGGCGCGGGCGAACGGTGGGAACAATATGAAGGGCTGCTCCGTCGCATTACAGCCGCTACGGGGCGATGATACCCGGCGAGCACCTGACGCCTTAGGCGCCCTCCGGGGTGCAATCAGTCCGCTTTTCCCTCGGCCGTAAACTCGTCGCCCAGTTCTTTTTCCAGCCGCACCAGGTTTTCCGGTGCCGTTAGCCCGAAAGCCCGCATCTGTTCGAGGATTTGATGCACCCGGGCGTGAATTTCGTGGCGCTCCATTTCGCCGCCTTCAAAGTCCTGAATAACCTCCGAAGCCATCATTTCCAGTTCCTGGGTTCCCATGGCGCTTTCTCCATTCTGTTTTATTTACACTTACATAAAGTAACGCAGATACAAATATACGTTGGCGATGGCGACGCTGAGTATCATCAGCGGCAGGCCATATTTAAGGAAGCCAACAAAACTGATGGGGTGTCCGGCGCGCTCGCTCATGCCCGAGACCATCACGTTGGCCGCCGCCCCGATCAATGAGCCGTTGCCGCCCAGGCACGCGCCCAGCGCCAGCGACCACCATACCGGCTCAAGTGCCTCGGCTCCGCCCAACCCGGCGCTCATGCTTTCGACCAGTGGTATCATGGTAGCAACAAACGGGATGTTGTCCACCGCCGCCGATACGATTGCCGATAACCACAGCGTGGCATATGCCGTCATGGCGGCGTCACCCTTGGTAAAGTCCATGAGCTTATCACCGAGAATATTCAGCAGGCCGGCGTGTTCGACCCCGGCAACGATGACAAATAAACCGACAAAGAACAAAAGCGCCGCCCACTCCACTTCTATCAGGGCGTGGTGCAAGCGCTCGGCCTGCTCCTTGCCGCTGGCGCTGATGCTTGACACCAGCAACAACACCGCAGCACCGAACATGGCGGTTGTGCCGGGTGGAATGTGGTAGTGCTCGCCAATAATAAAGCCAGCAATCACCAGCAACAGCACCACCAGAGAAATGACCAATAGTTTTTTATCGGTAATGCAGTCGGCCTCCCTGAAACGCATGATGCTTTCACGGTGTTCCGGCGTGGTCACCATATCCTTGCCCCATAACAGCTTGAAAATGGGCACCATCACAATCAACACCACCAACGCCACCGGCCCGAGGTTGTTAATAAACTGCATGAAACTCAAGCCCGTGGCGGAACCGATAAGAATGTTTGGCGGATCGCCAATCAGCGTTGCCGTTCCGCCGATGTTAGAAGCCAGAATTTGTGAAATCAAAAATGGGTAAGGCGTCACTTTAAGTTTTTCAACGATCAGCAGCGCAACCGGCACCACCAGCAAAACCGTCGTCAGGTTATCAAGAAAGGCCGAAAACACCGCCGTTACAATGGACAGCACAATCAATATGCCCATGGGGTCGGCCTTGACCTTTTTTGCCGACCATATGGCAACAAATTCAAACACGCCGGATTTCCGGGTGATTGAAACGATAATCATCATGCCAGTCAGCAGCGCAATGGTATTAAAATCAATGGCGGCAAACGCCTGTGACTGGGAAATAATACCGGTAATGATGACAAGCCCGCCACCGAGCAAGGCGACCACGGTGCGGTTTATTTTTTCGCTGAGCAGCACGGCATAGGAAACAATCAGAATGGCGGTGCTGAGCCACAGGGGATCAAGTCCGAATAAAACGGCACCGGTGGCCACACCTTCTGCACCATGAGGGGTCATGCGCCACCCCCTTGTTCATGATTTCGCGCTTCGCGCTCGGTATGTTTTTGTTTTTCGGCCTTTTCGCGGTCATATTCCTCCCGCATGCCATAAAGCACCGAAAAAAACGAAATTGCACCAACCAGCTTGTTGTCGTCATCAACCACCGGCACAACGTACTGTCTGTCTTTGATCATCATCAGGGCATCGATCAGCGGCGTGTCGGGGCGCACCGTCATGACGTCACGGTCAATCATTTCGCTGATGGGACGCCGGCGCAAGTCTTCAAGACGGTCCTGCATTTCGTGTGCGGATTCGTGAAGGAAGCTGGCCTGGTGCAAAGCCGCCCGGTGGTGAGCCCCGGCCACGGTCGTCAGGGTGCGGGGCAGCATATGGGCCATCAGGCTGTCGCCGCTGAGCAGCCCGGCGAAGGTGCCGTCACGCTCCACCACCGGGACTAGCCCCATGTGTTTTTCAACCATGAAGTCGATGGCGACGCTGGCCAGTTCATCGGCATAGAGGCTGGTCTTGATGGGGGCCATCACTGTCTTGCAATCCATGGCAAACCCCTTCCATATCCGCAAAACGCGCCCGCGTGGCACGGCACACATTATAGCACGTTTTTTCAGTGGAGTGCCATTTGCGCCCTATACTTCCCATTACCCACGGTGACATAATCGCGCCTATGTATGCGATTCTTTCCCCGGCCAAAAAACTAGACTTTGACGGCCCTTCCCTGCACCGCACCCAGCCCGCGTTTCCCGAGCAAACGGCCATGCTGGCGGAGCGCTGCCGGGCGTTGGGCACCGCCGGACTGAAACGCACCATGAAGCTGAGCGACAAGCTGGCCGAGCTTAACAGCCGCCGTTTTGATGTGCTGGCCAAGGGTGCAGACCCCGACCACGCCAAAGCCGCCATGTTCGCCTTCAGGGGCGATACCTACATCGGCTTGCAGGCCGACGGTTTCAGCAAAGCCGATGTCACCTACGCGCAAAAACACATCGGCATCCTTTCCGGTTTGTATGGTTTGCTGGCACCGCTGGACGCGATGCACCCTTACCGCCTTGAGATGGGCTCACGCATTAAATCCGACGGCGCCGACAACCTTTATGACGTGTGGCGCCCACTGGTCGCTAATGCCATCAACAAACGCGCCAAAGGGCAAAAGGCCGTCGTCAACCTGGCCAGCGCCGAATATTTCAAGGCGGTGGATACAAGCGCACTCAAGCTTCCTGTCATCACGCCGGTGTTCAAGGAAGAAGTTGCCGGGGCTTCCAAGGTGATTGGCATTTACGCCAAACGCGCCCGCGGTGCCATGGCGCGTTATATTGTGGAAAATCGCATCACCGAGCCCGAAGGCCTGAAGGCGTGGAACGAAGGCGGTTACCGCTTCAACCCATCACAGTCAGACGAGACGACGCTGGTTTTCGCGCGACCTAAAGTTTGAGATAGTCGTTAAGACGGGCGCGTTCCGGTTCATCGAACACCAGCCCCAGCTTGGTGCGCCGCCATAAAATGTCCTCAGTCGTTTGCGCCCACTCCTGCGAGACCATGTAATCAACCTCGCGGCCATAAAGGCCGTGGCCGAAATCCTGCCCCAAAGCGGAAACGCCCGTTACGCCCGCCAGTAATGAGCGCGCGATGGTGCCGTGACGTGCCACCAAATTGCGCAACATCTCACCATCAATCCATGGGTGGGCGGCGGCAAGTTCCCCAACCAGCGCTTCAATGCCGCCGGGCGGCAGGTCGCCACCGGGCAGACATGAGCTGGCTGTCCACGGTTCTTTCATATGGCCCAAATACGGTTTCAATCGCTTCAGCACCTTTTCCGCCAAACGGCGATAGGTCGTCAGCTTGCCGCCGAAAACGGAAATGAGTGGTGCTTGCGCAGGCGCGGTTTGCAGGTCTAGCACATAGTCGCGGGTAATGGCGGAACTGCTGTCGGCCTCATCATCAAACAGGGGGCGCACCCCGGCGAACGACCATACGGCATCGCTGGCTTTCAGTTGCCTGTCGAAATATAGGTTTACGGCGGCGCACAGGTAATCGGTTTCCGCAGGGGTAATCTCGATCCCACCTTTATTATGCGGCGGCGGCGCGTCCAGCGAAACCTCGGTGGTGCCGATCAGGGTATAGAGACTGAGATAAGGGATGACAAAAACAACGCGGTCATCCACATTTTGCAACAGGTATGCGTGGTCGCCCTCGTAAAGCCGCGGCACAACAATATGGCTGCCCTTGACCAGATGTACTTTTTTGGCTGCCGGTGTGCCGTGGATGGCTTCAATCAATTCCTCGACCCACGGCCCGGCAGCGTTGATGATGGCACGCGCACGAACGGTCTCATCCTTGCCGCTTGCGCTGTTGTGCAAGGTCGCCTGCCACACCGCGCCTTCGCGACTGGCGCTGAGCAGCGCGGTGCGGGTGCGGATAACGCCGCCCCGATTAGCGGCGTCACGGGCGTTGAGCACCACAAGACGGGCGTCATCCACCGTGCAGTCCGAATAGACAAACCCCGCCGCCTCGGGGCTGCCCAGCGGTGCACCCAAGGGGCTGGTTTTCATATTGATGCGTTCGCTTGCCGGCAGGCGCGGGTCGCTGCGGCCAAGGTGGTCATATAAAAACATCCCGGCCGTCATCATCCATGCCGGGCGCATGGTTTTATTGTGGGGAAGAACAAAGCGCATGGGCCGCACGATGTGCGGTGCCTTGTCGAGCAGGATGGAACGTTCGTTCAAGGACTGGCGCACCAGACCAAATTCGTAATATTCAAGGTAACGCAAGCCGCCATGCACCAGCTTGCTACTGGCCGAAGACGTTGCCGATGCAAGGTCGCCGCGCTCACAAAGCATAACGGAAAGTCCGCGCCCGGCCGCATCACACGCAATGCCGGTGCCGTTAATGCCGCCACCGATAACCAGCAAGTCGAACGTTTCGTGCTCGTGGTTCACGATGCCCTCTTGACCCTAGTCTTTGCGTTGCACGAAGACGCTCATCAGCGCCAGCGTGCCCGACCCTGCCATCAACAGCAGCGATAGCGCATTAAGCTCCGGCGTCGAGCCTTCACGCAAACGCCCGTACATGGCAATGGTCAATGGTTGGTCGGAACCCACCAGCATCAAGGTGGTGTTGAAATTTTCAAAAGACATCAGGAACGCTACGATGGCGGCACCAATGATTGCCGGTTTCAAATATGGAATGGTTATGGTGCGAACCGCCACCAGTTTGCCCGCACCCAGGCTTTGCGCCGCATCTTCCAGGGTGGTGTCAAACTTTCGCAGGCGCGCCGCAATAATCAGCGTGGTAATGGTGGATATGAACGAGAACTGGCCGAGAATAACCAGGAACGAACTGGGGCGCAGGAAATCAAGTTCGATACCGAGGCTGGCCTCGGCCCAGTTGGCGATGGTGCTGGAAAAAACCAATATTGAAATGCCCAAAATGACACCCGGAACCACCAGCGGCAGCAGCATCAGCATATAAAGCAGGTTCTTGAACGGGAATGTTTTACGCTCAAACAAAAAAGCGTTGGAAGTGCCAATGGCAACCGACAGCACCGTTACCCAACACGCAATATAAAAAGAAGTCCAGATGCTGTGCAGTAGGCGGCCATCGTGAAACAGGCCAAGGCGCGGTTCGGTGGGGTTTAAAAACCAGTCCATCGTAAAACCGCCCCACGGCAACGAAGGAAACATGGAATCATTGAAGGCAAAAACCGCCACCACCACCAACGGCGCCAGCAAGTAAATGAAAAATAGCGTCACATAGGCGCCGTAGATAGCACGGAAGCTGCGCGGTTGGGGAATGGATGGAATCATGGCCCCTCCCCTAACCCATGGTCTCGGAAAGGGTCTGGCGACTTAGCTTCAGCCCCGACCACACAATGAGCGACGACAGCGCCAGCAACAAGAACCCGAAGGCGGCGCCCAGTTCCCAGTTAAAGCGGGTGATGAACTGGGTATATATTTGCGCCGTGAACCACATGCTATCTTTACCGCCGAGCAAAATCGGCGTTAGGTAATTACCCAGCGTCAGCATGAACACCACAATGCATCCCGAAACGATACCCGGCATGGCGTGCGGTATGACAATGGTGCGCATGACCGTAAAGCCGTTGCCGCCGAGGTCATACCCGGCCTCGACCATACTATCGTCGAGGCTGTCGAGCGTTGTGACCAACGGCACCACCATGAACAGCATCGAGGTATAGACCAGCCCGACCATGATGGTGGCATCGTTATACAACATTTCAACCGGCCCGCTTGCCAGACCTGTCCATTGCAAAACGTTACTGATGACGCCTGACTCACGCAGCAGGATCATCCACCCGAAGGTGCGCACCAACTCGCTGACCCAGAACGGCACCAGACAGATCAGGAACAAGAAACCCTTGAGCCGACCGCGCAACATCTTGGCAATATAATAAGACACCGGAAAAGCAATCAACAGCGTCATTGCCGTTGCCGAAATAGACATAATGGCCGTGCGCGCCAAGGTGTTCCAGTAAAGCGGCTCGATAAAAAATTCGATGTAATTGGCGAAACTGGGTTCGTAAACCCGCGGTGCCACGCGCTCGCGCAGCGAGATCAGCAACATGTCAAAGTGCGGCAGGATAATCAGCGCCACCAGCCACAGCAGCAACGGCGCCAGCAGCAATATCAGGCCAAGTCTTGCGGCGGTGCGTGTGTCCATGCCCCTGCCCCTATTCCTTGTCCGGTTTGGCGACAAAGGCCTTGGCCTGTTGGTGACCCCAGCCGAGGAAAACTTCCTGCCCGGCGCTGAGGTTTGAAAACTCACCCGTTTGCGGCAATGCCACGTCCAGCTCGCCGCCGGTTTTGGCTTCGCGCACCAGGGCGCGGCTGTTGGCGCCATTAAACAGAACGCTGACGACGTTACCGCTAAGGCGATTATCCATTTCAATGGCGCGCGCCTCGTCATGGGCAATGATGACCGATTCCGGGCGCACGAAAATATCCACCTCGCTGCCAACCACCAGCTTCGCTTCGCCCGCCGGTACCGCCAGCAGCGAAATGCCGTCGCCGGTGGAAACCCGGACCCCTGTTGTATCAACGGCATCAACCCGGCCGTGCCAGCGGTTGGAATCGCCGACAAAACCGGCCACGAAGGCGGTATCAGGGTGGTAATAAAGTTCCTGCGGCGTGCCGATTTGTTCGAACCGGCCCTCGTTCATCACCGCCACATGGTTAGACATGACCAGCGCTTCTGACTGGTCATGGGTGATGTAAACGAAGGTGGTATCGAACTGGCTTTGCATTTTTTTCAGCTCGACCTTCATATGCTCACGCAGTTTCAAATCCAGCGCGCCAAGCGGTTCATCCAGCAACAAGGCGGCCGGTTCCAGCACCAGGCACCGCGCAATGGCAACGCGTTGTTGCTGGCCGCCGGAAAGTTGCTTGATGCCCTTGTCGCCGGAACCCGGCAGGCCAATGCGTTCTAGCGCCGAAGTAACCTTGGCGGTAATTTCGCTTTTGTTCATGCCCTTGCGCACAAGGCCATAGGCGATGTTTTCGGCCACGCTCATCATGGGGAACAAGGCAAGATGTTGAAACACCATGTTCACCGGCCGCTTGTTGGGCGGCACGTTGAGCATAGATTTATCCTTGATCAGGATGTCGCCGGACGTAGGCATATCAAAACCCGCCATCATGCGCAGGATGGTCGTCTTGCCGCAGCCCGATGGCCCGAGAATGGAAAAGAAATCGCCTCGCGGCACGCCGAACGAAACATTATCAACCGCAACGAAGTCGCCGAAGGTGCGCCTCAGGTCGCGACATTCGAGATCAAAGTGTTCGTTGTTATCGCCGCTGTTTGTCATGGCGCGCGCCCTAAAACCAATTAACCCACCGCCCCGCTGGTGCGGGCTTAGGCGGGAAAAAACACGGCGCATGGAGATGTGTTCCCCATGCGCCGCTTCGTAGCAAGTTGAGGGCGGACCTAGTTGGCCGCCTGGACGCGATCCAGAACCTTGCCTTCAAGTTCTTCAAGGCCAGCCGGCACCGGCGGATACCATTTGATGTTGTCGATGGCAGCCGGTGGGAAGGTTGCCTGATACAGCTTGCGCTTGCCTTCTTCGACGTAGGCGTCAGAGCCCTTGGACGCGGTAAAGTTGCCCGCCGCTTCAGTAATCATGGCGGCAATCTTGGGCCGCATGACTAAGTTGATCCACTGGTAAGCGGCATCTTCGGCCTGTGTTTTCTTCGGCAGTGCGAAGGTGTCGATCCAGCCCAACGCACCGGATGCGGGTGCAATGGTCTGGATATCGGCGTTTTCGGCACTCAGTTTCCAGCCCGAACCGTCCCACGCCATGGCCGCAACCACTTCCTTGGAACGCAACAGGTTGATCAACGCATCACCACCCGACCAGTAAGCCTTGACGTTGCTTTTGCAATCTTTCAGCTTGGCTTCAACCTTGTTCATGATGGCAGCGTAGCTGGTCTTGTTGCCATAAGCCGCGAACGGATCCATTCCCATGGAAAAAGCAAATGCGATTAACGTCGGGCGCTTCATACGATACGTCACCTTGCCGGCATATTTCGGGTTACACAGGTCGGTGTAATCCCTGATGTCCGAAGCCATGGAGGTGTTGACCGTCAGTGCGCTGGTGCCCCAAACGTGCGGCACACCATAAACCTTGCCACCGACGCTGGTGTTTTTCTTGGTGCCTTCCAGCATGGAAGAAATCATCTGGCTGGCATCAATCTTGGAAATATTGATCGGTTTGTAAATATCAAACTCGACCTGAGCACTGGAAATGCGATCCTGCGACGGTTGCGCAAGGTCAAACCCGGCACCACCGGTGGCGCGCAGTTTGGAAATCATTTCCTCGTTGTTGGAGTTCGTCACCTCGACGTCAATTCCGGTTTCGGCCTTGAACATGGCGACGACTTTTTCCGGCGCGTACCCACCCCAGGTCAAAAGACGCAAGGTTTCCGCCTGCGCGCTGGTGCTCATGACGATCAGTCCCGTCGAAAGCAAAACACCTGCAATCGTGTTGGCTATAATACTATTTCTCATAGTCGTATCCTCCCTAAATCCCTTTGCGCACAGTAAGAACCGTGCCCTGTTTCCCAGATTTTATTATGTGAATTTTTATGAGTTTATCAGTAAGGCTTAGCTGGCAGACGTTCTCCCCAGTACGGCGATTTTCGCCCTTGATTTCGACAAAAGCTTAGTGGGCCTGCAAAACCTTGGCAACTCTATTGTCTGCCTCTAGTCCACATTACGCATTGAGATATCAGCTTTTTCCCCGGTTCCGGCGGCTGGGCCGGGAGTCTGTGGCGGGGGCCTTTTTTTAAAGGCCGGGGCATGATACACACCCGGCCATGTTACGCCTTGAAAAAATCATCTATCGCATCGGCCCCCGTGTCCTGTTGGATGGCGCCAGCGCCACCATCAACACCGGCCACAGGGTCGGCCTGGTGGGGCGTAACGGCACCGGCAAAACCACCTTGTTGAAGCTGATCGCTGGTGAAATGGACACCGACGGTGGCCATATTCATATGCCAGTGCGCTGGCGGGTCGGCATGACCCATCAGGAAGCACCATCGGGAAGTCAATCGCTGCTGGAAACGGTAATCAGTGCAGACAAGGAACTGGTGGCGCTGGAACTTGAAGCCGAAACCGCCACCGACCCCCACCGCATTTCCGAAATCCACACCCGCCTGAGCGATAAGAACGCCCACAGCGCACACGCGCGCGCGGCGCGCATTCTCGTCGGGCTTGGTTTTGATAACGAAGCCCATGGTCGGGCGTGTAGCGAGTTTTCCGGCGGTTGGCGCATGCGCGTAGCGCTGGCGTCGCTGTTGTTTGCCGAGCCAGACTTGCTGTTGCTCGATGAACCGACCAACCACCTGGATCTTGAAGCAACGCTGTGGCTTGAGGGCTATCTGAAGCGATACCCCGGCACCATTTTACTGGTCAGCCACGACCGCGAACTGTTGAACCGTTCGGTTAATGAAATCCTGCATCTTGAGCACAGCAAGATGACGCTTTATCAGGGCGGTTACGACCGGTTTGAAAAAACCCGGCGCGAACGCCTGAACCTGAACGCCAAGCAACGCGCCCGGCGCGAGGCGCAGACGGCGCACATTCGCGAATTCATCGAACGCTTTCGCTACAAGGCAACCAAGGCCAAGCAGGCGCAATCGCGCATCAAGATGCTGGCCAGAATGGAGCCCATTCCGGAAGATCGCGACGAGGCATCCATTTCGTTCAACTTTCCCGAACCCGTGTTTCTGGCCCCGCCCCTATTGACCACCGACCGGGTTGATGTGGGTTATGACGGCAAAGCGGTGCTGTCTGACCTTGAACTGCGCCTTGATGCCGACGACCGCATCGCGCTGTTGGGCTCTAACGGCAACGGCAAATCAACGCTGGTAAAGCTGCTGGCGGGCCGTCTGCAACCGCTTGAAGGAAAAATAACCAAATCAAAGAAGCTCAGGGTCGGTTATTTCGCCCAGCACCAGACGGAAGAACTGGATGAAAAGGCATCGCCTTATACTTTGATGGAGCGTGCGCGCCCGCGCGATAACGAGTCACAGGTCCGCGCCCAGCTGGGTCGGTTTGGCTTTGCACAGGAACGCGCCGAAACTTTGGTCGGCGATCTTTCCGGCGGTGAGA
>CBFCYL010000047.1:0-17016 GCA_965602455.1 uncultured Thalassospiraceae bacterium
GTCTTCGCCCGCGCCATGTTTGACCGCGGTCTGCCGCCCGATAGCGTCAGCGTCGGTATGCGCCCCGGTAACGAGGGCGAGGTCACGTTGTGGTTCCATACCCGCGAAATTGCGGCCACCAAACTTCATTTCCGCGAAGAAGGGGAGGGCCGGTAATGCCAATAATTGATCCGCTACCTGCTCCTCAAGAAGGAAAAAAAGGCGCCTGGATGGTCACATTCACCGACCTTGTGTCGTTGATGCTGACCTTCTTCGTTTTGTTGTTTTCCATGTCGCACGTCAAGATGGACGAATGGGACGCCATGATCGATACCCTGACGCAGACCCTGAACCCATCGAAACTGACCACGGTTGCCGCCGCCACGGCACAATTTAATGTTGGCACCATATTCCGCAAACGCGCCATCAATATTGATTACCTAGCCACCGTTCTTGAAGAAAACATGGCCGCTGATCCGTTGCTTGCCGCCAGCCAGATGATGATGATGGACGACCGTTTGGTTATTGCCCTGCCGGGGGACCTGTTGTTCAGCCCCGGCCGTGCCGTGATGCCGGAAGCAGGCCGGCAGGCTCTGTTTACGCTGGGCGGCGTGTTGCGCAACATCGGCAATCAGGTGGGCGTTAGCGGCCACACCGACCCAAGCCCATTGGCCAGCGACAGTGAATTTTCATCCAATTGGGAATTGTCATTGGCCCGTGCTGCCGCGGTTGCCAATACGTTGCGCCGTTCTGGGTATTCGGCTGATATTTTTGCCTTCGGTTTTGGCGACAGCCGTTACAAGGAGTTACCGGAAATGGACGCCAATTTGCGTGAAGCGCTGGGCCGTCGGGTTGATGTGGTTATTTTCCCCACCGTTGGCGGAGACTGATTTGAAATGACCGGCACCCGTCATCACGACAGGCCCTCTTTATTAGCTGCCGCCTTTTCAGCCGCCGTGATGCTGGTGGTTTTCAGCGTGACCCTGATGGCCGCACCGACCCATGCCATGGCCGATGCGGTCAGTGTTCGTATGACCCAGCAGAAGGATTTTGGCCGTCTGGTGCTGACTTGGCCGGAGCCGGTTGGTCACCGCGCCGAGTTAACGGAAGATGTACTCAGCATGCGCTTTTCGCGCTCCATTGAAACCGATCTTGGTGCGGTAACGCGGATTTTGGGAAAGTATGTTACGACCGCCCAAATTGCCCCCGGCGGCAACGGAATTGTGCTTAACCTGAACGGCGCCTATGGCTACCGCAGCTATGATTCAGGCAATCGTATCATTTTGGAAATTATGGACCGCAATCCGCAGGCATCGACCGCGCCGTCCACTACGGCCGCATCAACGACCGCCGCCCAGCCAGCGGCCACAACCGTCGCCAAAACAGTTGGTGTGCGCCGCGGCCTGCACAAGGGGTTTACCCGCGTGGTGTTTGATTGGCCCGATGACATTGAATATAAGGCCAATAAAACAGACGGCAGCCTGCAGCTTTCTTTTGCCGACAATGGAAACATGAACATTTCACCGCTGGCCAATGGCCGGTTGCCGTTTATCGGCGGCGCAGAAATTGAGAACACCGAAGGCGGAACGGTGGTCACGCTGGCATTCGACACCGCTTCACGGGTGCGTCATTTCAAAGTAGAGCGCCGTGTGGTGGTGGATGTCTACGCACCGGAAGCACCGGCTTCCCCGGTGGTGGCGCAAGCACCGGAACCAGAACCAGAACCGGCAACAACACCGCCGGCACCCGAAGCCACCCCAGCCACCCCAGCAGCCCCAGCCACCCCAGCAGCCCCAGCAGCCGATGCAGGGCCCACAGCCCCGCCCCCCATGGCGTTGGACGAGCCCGTTCCGGCGCCGCTGGCGCTGACCCCGGAAACACCCGCCACCGTCGATGCGCCGAAGGTTTCCACGGAAGTTTCGAAGCCGCCGGTAAGGCGACAGGAAGAGGCGGCAGCGATAAGGGTGCTCAAAGGCGAAGACGGAACCGTTGACCTGCAGTTTGATTGGGATGAACCGGTTGCCGCTGCCGTGTTCCGCCGCGCCGGTTACCTTTGGGTTGTGTTTGACAAGGCCGTCAAGGTCAATACCTCGTCGCTGGTTCGTGCGACCCAGCCGGTTATCACCGCGGCCGAGCAGATTGAGGTGCGTGGTGGCACCGTGTTGCGCCTGACCACGGCTGAAAAGATGAATCCCGAAATTAAACGTTCGGGCCTGTCTTGGGTGTTTGAGTTTGTTCAAAAGCCGATGATTCCATCGGCCCCGCTTGAAACCATTGCCCAGCCCAATTCGCCGCTGGGCTCAAGGCTGTTTGTCACGGTGCCGGAACCGGGCGAGGTTATTGTCGTCGTCGACCCCGAAGTGGGTGACAGCTTTGCTGTGGTGCCGGTTATTCCGCTGGGTCACGGCATAGGCCGGGTTTGGCAATACCCGCAACTTAAACTGCTGCCGACCATGCAAGGTGTGGTGGTGCAGCCGTTGGGAGACGATATCCGGGTGCGGCCATTGCGCGAAGGGGTGGAAGTCACCAGTGCATCCAGCCTGCAGCTTTCCACCGTTACCGAGGAAGAGCTGGCCAACGTTCGCCTTGAAGCCATTGTTAACCCGGATGATTCCGAAGCCTTGCTCAAACCGCTGGTGCGCACACTGGCGTTGGATAAGTGGAAACGCGAAGACCTTCGCGTTTTTGTTACAACCCGCCAGATGATGGAGTCTGTCATTGCCAAGGCGCGTGATGACAAAACGTTGCAAGCAGCACGCCTTGAGCTGGCGCGTTTTTACTTTGCTAACGGTTTCAGCGCAGAAACCTTAGGTGTTTTGGCCATAATGTTGGAAAAAGACCCGGCATTGGAAGACGATGCAGAATTCAGACTGACCCGTGGTGCAGCCAGCTTGCTGATGGACCGCTTTGAGGACGCCGACAAGGACTTGCAGCACGAAAGCCTGACCGAAAGCGACGAGGCCATGTTCTGGCGCGCGGCGCTGCAGGCTAAAACGGGCGACCTTGCCGGTGCCGCGTATGAATTGCGCCGCACCGGTTCCATTGCGAGGCCTTACCCGCGGGCACTTAAAATGCCAATGGCGATGCTGGTTGCCGAGGCGGTGGTTGAGCTGGGCGATGCCCGTCAGGGCAACAGTTATATCGAAATTCTCAACCTGGAAAAGCCAAGCATTCAAGAACAAAACCAGATTGATTATGTTGCCGGAAGGCTGGCCAAACTCGGCGGAGATTTTGACGGCGCCATTGGTAAATGGGAATCGGTGATGGAGGGTAAGCACCGCCCGGCCCGTGCCATGGCGGCGGTTGCGCGCGCCGACCTGTTGTTCGAGTTGGAGCGTTTTTCACCGCAGGATGTAATTGAAGAACTGGAAAAACTTCGCTTTACCTGGCGCGGTGATGACTTTGAATTTAATTTGCTCAAGCGTCTGGGCGAACTGTATATCCAGGAAGGTATGTTCCGCGATGGCTTGCAGGCGCTTCGCCAGGCGGCAACCCATTTCCGCAGCCACGCCGAGGCGCCGGAAATTACCCACTTGATGACAGACACCTTCCAGAGCCTCTATATCGATGGCGTGGCGGATCAATTGGCACCCATTACCTCCATTGCGCTGTATGACGAGTTTCGTGAATTAACGCCATCGGGCGACAAGGGTGATGAAATGATCCGCAAGCTGGCCGATCGCCTGGTTTCGGTGGATCTGCTCGACCGCGCCGCCGAATTACTGGAATCCCAGATTGAGTTTCGCCTTAAGGCTGAAGAGAAGGCCCGGGTGGGCGCACGGCTGGCGTTGATTTATCTTTTCGACAACAAGCATGAAGACGCCCTTCGGGCGCTGGATGATTCAGAAGAGCCCGGCCTTTCGGCGGAACTGGAAAAAAACCGCATGCTGTTGCGTTCGCGCTCGATGGTCGGGCTGGGCCGCGGCACCGAAGTGCTGGCGTTGATCAAGGGCAGGGCGGATATCGAGTATGATGAGGTCCGCGCCGATATTCACTGGCGCCAACAAAACTGGAACCAGACCGCCAAGGCATTGGTCAAGCTATCGAGGGCCTATGGCACACGGGCACGAAAACCACTGGATGAACGCCAGGCCTTTACCGTGTTGCGCCTTGCGGTTGCCTATACGCTGGACCAAAACGAAATCGCCGTGACCCGCCTGCGTGAAGCCTATGGCCCGGCCATGGCCATTGGCAATTATGGCAAGGCTTTCAATATTATCGCCGAGCCGCCGCGCACCGAACTGGTGGACTTCCGCTCTATTTCTGGAATTTTATCAGAGGTCAAAAGCTTTCGCGATTTCATGACCAACTACCGCGAGCGCCTCGATGCTGGTGAGTTGAGCCAACTGTTTTAAAGAAAATCCACGCCCTAAAGAAAAGCCCGGCGGGTTGCCGGGCTGAAGTGAGCGCTAATCTTTGACAGATACCAGGCCATTATATGCTTTTGATGGCAATCTTCCTGGCCTTGGCTTCAGGCGCATCCTTTTTTTCCATCTCGATGCTCAATACGCCGTCCTTGAAGCTGGCATCGGCACTATCGGTAATGGCACCTTCAGGAATCGTGAACGACCGCATCACCTTGCCGTAACGCCGTTCGCAAACATGGAAGCCTTCTTCGTCCGTGCGCGCTTCTTCGCGCTTTTCACCGGTGATGGTGATCGTGCCGCGATCAACAGAGATATCGATATCGCTTTCCTTCATGCCGGGAAGTTCGATATCGATTTTGTATTTCCCATCGCTTTCGCTGACGTCGGCTCGCGCCGACATCTGGCCAATCATTTCCCCGGCCAGAGGCCGGAATCCATAAAAGGCCTCTTCAAGCCGGTGTATCGGCTTTGCTTCGCGCACATGACGACCAAACGGGCCGAGCGAAAAGCTGGAGAAGAAGTGATCAAACAAATGGTCAACCTCTTCGCGAAGCGCGACCAGAGGGTGCAACCCGCCCGTTTCGCGGGGTGGTTTTTCTTCCGTACCGGGCGCAGGTGTGCTCTCCAGCACTTCAGGTGTCTTGATCTTTGGTTTCATGGCGAACCTCCTTAGGTTCCCCCGGAAAAAATACCGAGGGGGCGGTCAAAGGGGGAGGGGCCGTCCCCTCGGGTTCGCGTGAGTCGGGCAGGGCTGCCCGACAGCAGACATTATACAAGAAAATAGTGGAAAAAGAAACCGGAATCCGCCCATCGTCAGGCGCCGAAGCTGCGCACCAGCGAGCCGACCACCATGTACCAGCCATCGACCAGCACGAAAAAGATGATCTTGAACGGCAGCGCGATGATGATGGGTGGCAACATCATCATGCCCATGGACATCAACACCGAAGCCACCACCATATCGATGATCAAAAACGGCACGAACAGCAAAAAGCCGATTTCAAAGGCGCGCCGGAGCTCCGAAATCATGAACGCCGGCACCAAAACCCTGAGCGGCATGTTGGCTTGCGCTTCTGCATCGGAAATGCCCGCCATATCAACGAACAAAATAAGGTCCTGTTCGCGAACATGGCTGATCATAAAGCCCTCGAACGGCTCGACGATGCGGGTAAAAGCCTGCGCTTCGTCAATCTGGCCATCAATCAGGGGCTGCACACCCTGATTGTAGGCCTGCTCGAACACCGGCATCATGACAAACAGGGTCATAAACAGGGCCAGAGAAACCAACACCTGGTTGGGCGGCGTTTGCTGGGTGCCCATGGCGATGCGCAGAAACGACAGCACCACGACAATGCGGGTAAACGAAGTCACCATGATCAGGATGCCGGGTGCCAGACTCAAAACCGTCAGCAGCAACATCAGCTGCACGATACGCCCGGTGGTGGATCCCTGGCCCTCGGCTGGCCCCAGGTCGAGGGTCAGCGCCTGGGCCAGCGCATCGTCGGGCAATGACCACACCAGGGCCACCACGGCGGCGGTAAACAAGGTCAGCTTTGCCAACGCCCGCAAGGCACCACCTGCCGGGCGCCAGCGATCGAAAAAGCGGTTGGTGGGCCCGTTCATGGCTGGGCCTCTGGGCTTTGCGCGCCATTGATGAGGCTGTCTTTGAAATCCATTTCGGTTTCCATTTCCGGCGGCGGGGCAATGTCGGTTTCGACCACGGTTTCGCTGCCCGGACCCAGAATAACCAGGTGTTCCACTTCGTCACGGCGGATTATCACCAGCTTGCGCTTGGGGTCCAGCGCCATAACCTCGACCAGCGCCAGTCGGCGACCTTTGGCGCCGCGGTTTATCGCCCGCGGCAGGCCCAGCCCATAGCGCTTGGCCAGAAGCGCAAAAAGACCGATTAGCCCCAGCACAAACAGCAGGGCGATTACAAAACGGAAGTAACTAGCAATATCCATGATGTGGACAATACCCTTAGGGGCGCGGCACAGAAAACAATCTCGAAGCACCGCTGCATCAGGAGCGGGACTGTGGCGCCGGTTATTCTTCTTTTTTGTAGGCGCTGCCTGCCTTTTCGCGCTTCATCTGCTCAAGCCCGTTCTTCAGTTCCCGGCGGCGAACCTCAAGCTCGGATTCTAAAGTTGCCAGCGAATCGATCAGTTTCTCGATGTTCGGGCGCAGTGGTTTGGCGACCTCGGCATCGGCGTCGCGGAACATTTCGGTCAACTCCCGGACCCGGTCTTCCATCGCGCCCAGGTCAACCATGCGCCCTTCGCCCAGCAACCGCTGGGCGGTGGTGATCAGGCTTTCGACCTTTTCAATGTCCTCACTGATTTGCTCGGTGGTTGGCTGGGTCATGACGTTTCCCCCGATGGCGCGCTATTGGCTGGCGCTATGCCTTTATCCGTGGCGGCATTGGCTGGCGCTATGCCTTCTGGCCAGGTGTCGTTGAGGCGATAAACATAAGACAAGATCTCGGCGACGGCGGTAAACGCCTCTAGTGGAATCTCGCTGTCGACCTCGACGGTGGCCAGCAACTGGGCGAGGTCGGCGTCTTCGCGTACTTCGATGCCATTGGCTTCGGCGATGGCGATGATCTGTTCGGCCAACCAGCCCTGGCCCTTGGCCACCACCTTTGGCGCGGCGTTATCGCCCGGTGCGTAGTCCAGCGCCACGGCAAGCGGGTCGGCGCCCACGCGGATACGCTTGGGTGGCCCTTCTGTGGCTGGGTCGGTGGGTGCTTTGTTGGCATTCACAGGGCCGAGTCTCCGCTTAGGCGCTCGCAGGCATCGTTCAGCCTAAGGCTCACACACCATGGTTAACAACCAATAAATACCCTATATATGAGGCTGGGCGCGGGTTTTAGGCCTTTTTTGGTTCCCGTCCGGGCGGCGATTCATGGATTCTTAAACCTTGGACGATGATACTCATGGTCAAATCATAAAGCGGGCTCCAGAAGGGACGCCCCAAAAAAAGCGCAAAACGCGCCGGGTCTCAACGAAACTGAGCTTAATTCGCTCGATACGATCTTAGGCAACGGGTGGTTCCACTATGGACCTCGATAAATTGACCCTGTTTGGTCTGATGAAGGGAAAGATTCGATGGCTTTCCCAGCGTCAGGAAGTCTTGGCGCAAAACATCGCCAATGCTGATACGCCCGGCTACAAGCCGAGCGATCTCAAGGCGTTTGACTTCAAGAGCATGGTCGAAGCCCCGCAGTCGACGCTGAATATGAGCGCGACCAGCGCTTCTCACCTTTCAGGCCGCCGCCAGAGCATAGGCGTTGCCAGGGTTGTGGAGCAGGACCGCTCCTATGAAACGATGCCAAACGGCAACGCTGTCGTTCTGGAAGAGCAGATGGCTAAAATTGCCGAGACCCAGCTCAGTTACAAACTGGCGACCGAGCTTTACCGCAAGCATATCGGCATGATTAAAACCGCGATTGGCAAGGGCCGGTAACGGCCCCAAAACAGGCAAAGGGCCGGTAACGGCCCCAAAACAGGCAAAGGGCCGGTAACGGCCCCGAACATACAAAGGGCCGGTAACGGCCCCAAAACAGGCAAAGGGTCGCTAATTTTTAGGCAATAACTTTATAGGCAGTAACTTTATAGGCAGTAACCATGGCTGACGATTTGATGCGTACCCTCAAGATTTCCGCCGCCGGCATGAAGGCGCAGGGAACGCGGCTGCGCGTAATCTCGGAAAACGTGGCCAATGCCGACTCGCTGCCCACGGCGCCTGGCGCCGACCCTTACCGGCGCAAGGTGGTAACGTTCAGGAATGAACTGGACCGCGCCACCGGTGTTGATACGGTGCGCGTTGACCGCGTGCGCACCGATAATTCTGAATTCAAAAAGAAGTATGACCCCTCTCACCCGGCAGCCGACGCCGATGGCTATGTGCTGGCGCCGAACATTAATTCACTGGTTGAAATGATGGACCTGCGCGAGGCGCAGCGTTCTTATGAGGCCAACCTCAACGTCATCAAGGCATCCAAAACCATGTTACAGGAAACCATAGGACTGCTGAGATAAGAATTGCACCGCTAAACCTTCTGCGCCCCACTTAAGCGGGTGCCAATAAATAACCAATCGAACTTGATTAGGGAAAACGATCATGGCTCTTGATCCTAAAGTCTCCATCACCAACGCCATTCAGGCTTACAATCAAGCTTCACACAGCGGTGCCGTTGCCCGCGCCCTGCCTGATGAGGCAGCGTCACCCCCCACCAGTCCGTTTGCCCAGTTGGTTAAAGACGGGTTGGGTCAGGCCGCAGCCACCGGACGCGCCAGCGAAGTGCAGGCCACCGCCGCCATCGCCGATGGTGCCGACCTTACCCAGGTGGTAACCGCCATCAGCGAGGCTGAATTGACCCTGCAAACCGTTGTTGCCGTACGTGACAAGGTTATCGATGCTTACCGCGAAATCTTCAGGATGCCCATTTAGCCCGGTTCAGATTCAAGCAGGCCTGTAACCCATGAACGAAAACGACGTCATTCAAATCGCCCGCGAAGCCCTCTGGGTTACCCTTAAGGTTGCCGGGCCGATTATGCTGGCGGGCTTGATTATCGGTTTGATTATTGCCCTGTTTCAGGCGCTAACGACCATCCAGGAAATGACGCTGACGTTTGTTCCCAAGATTATCGTTATTTTTGTCGCCATCGTTGTTTTCCTGCCGTTCATGATGACGTCGGTGATTGAATTCTCGAACACGCTGTTCAACCGTATTGCCACCATCGGATAGCCGGGCGGGGTGGTAACATGCTGGAACAGTTGATCGGCCTAAATGTTTTTTCCTTCCTGCTTATCTTTAGCCGAATTGGCTCTGCAATCATGATCCTGCCCGGTTTCGGGCAACGTTATGTCAATGTGCAAACGCGCCTTACCTTTTCGCTGGCACTTTCCCTTTTGTTGACGCCGGTATTGATAAACGCCCTGCCTGCCCAGCCGGGCGAGCTTTCGGCAATGTTCGCGCTGGTGTTGAGTGAAATCCTGATCGGCATTTTCTTAGGCCTGATCCCGCGCATCATTGTTTCCGCCCTACAAACGGCAGGCACCGTGCTGGCGCTGGTGTCGTCGATGGCCAATATGTTTATTCTCGATCCCATCAGCGAGCAACAAAGCGCGCTGCTTTCCACGTTTCTCGGCACCATGGGCCTGACGCTGATTTTTGTGACCAACACCCACCACATCATGTTGCAGGCGGTCACTGAAAGTTACTCCCTGTTTATTCCGGGCCAACCGCTGATGGTTGGCGATATGACCGACACGCTGGCGCGTTATATGGCTGACAGCTTTTCGCTGGGCGTCCAGATTGCTTCGCCGCTTATCCTTTCGGGCGTGGCCTACTATGTCGGCCTGGGTATTCTCGGGCGCCTGATGCCGGCCTTGCCGGTTTTCTTCTTCGGGCTGCCAATACAAATATCGATTCAACTTTACCTGTTGATTGTCACGATCTCGGGCATGATGCTGGTGTTCATGGCTTACATACAAGATGAGTTGCTGCGCTTCATTCCCGGCACCTAGAGGGTTAGCAAAACAATGGCCGACGAAGACAACAGCCAAAAAACAGAAGACCCGACACCCCGAAGGATTGCCAAGGCAAGACAAAAGGGCCAGGTCGGCACCTCTATGGAAGTCAAGAACTGGGCGGTGCTGCTGGGCGCCTTAATGTCACTGGCCCTGATTGCGCCGTGGGCGTCAATGGAGCTAACCAAATTTAATTCAGCGTTTATTGAATACCCCGAAGCCATCGCCATTAACCCGAACACCGTGCGCGCCTTGTTGATCGAGGTTCTGCTCAAGACCGGGGTAATCCTTTCACCCCTTTTCCTGCTGCTGATGTTGCTGGCTTTTGCCGCCAGCGTCGGGCAAAGCGGTTTTTTGTGGTCGACGGAAAAAATCGCCCCCAAGATGAACAAGATATCCATTATTGCTGGCACCAAGCGCATGTTTTCAGCCCGCGCCATGGTCGAATTCCTGAAAGGCCTTATCAAGCTGAGCCTGGTTACGACGCTGATGTGGGCGATGGCCGTGCCGTTTATGCAAGACCTGGAGCTGATGCCGGGCTTTGCCATCATCGACGTGCTCGATCGCCTGTTTCTGACCATCCTCGCTGTTACGGCCGGGTCCATTCTGGTGATGACGGCCGTTGCCATACTTGATTACGCCTACCAAAAATTTGATTACATCAAAAGCCTGCGCATGAGCCGCCAGGAAATAAAGGATGAACACAAGGATTCGGAAGGTGACCCACAAATCAAGGCGCGGATTCGCAAAATCAGGGCCGAGCGCGCCCAAAGCCGCATGATGGCCGCCGTTCCCGACGCCGATGTGGTGATCACCAACCCGACCCATTATGCCATCGCCCTGGAATACAAGATGGATGCTATGGCTGCGCCACGCTTGGTGGCCAAGGGTATTGACCATTTGGCCCTGAGAATCCGCGAAGTTGCTACGGAGCACGATGTGCCGATTGTCGAGAATCCGCCCCTGGCACGGGTACTTTATTCGGCCGTAGAGATTGACGAGGAAATCCCTGTAGAGCATTACAAAGCGGTAGCCGAGGTGATCGGCTACGTCATGCGGCTTAAGGGAGAACTCCCCGTTGACGAAGACCAGCGACCCGACCCCCAGTAACCCGCCCCAAAAACCGGATGCCATACCGAAGGCGCTCGGCGGTGAGGGCGGTGTGGCACCGCCGATGCCCGCTGGCGAAGCGGCTGCCAAGCCCCAAGCCAAGGTCAAAGCCAGGCCGCGGCCCCTTGATGGCAAGACGTTCAGGCCCTTTCGTGGCCCGCCGCCGGTGTTGTTCTGGGTTCCGGCACTGGTGCTGGCAGCCAGCGCGGTGGCACTGGGTGTGGGCACGGGCCATGGCGGCTGGCTGGCCACCCCGCCGGCCCTGTTGGCGGGAACCGTGGGCGGCTATGCGCGTCTGGAGCTTGCGGTGGCGGCACTCGCCGTTGTAGCGGGGGTGCTGGCGCTGGTCGCCGCCTGGGCGCACGGGCGGCGCATCAACATCGAGGCCGATGCCGCCCTGGTGCACATGGCCCAGGGCGAGGCGGGCGGGGCACTGATGATCACCACGCCCGATGGCGCCGTGATTTACGCCAACCGGGCGTTTCGTCGCCTGTTCAGGGAAACCGGCCCGGCCCGCGTTCCAGAGGGGCTCAACATGGCCCCCAGCGCCCACAAGGCCATCACCGACGAGGCGTTCCGGCGCCTGCTCGGCCAGGGCGTCGGTGGCGGCACCGACCACGAGGAAATGGCCTTTGCTGGCGCCGATGGCAGCGAGGAATGGTGGCGCGTTTCGGTCCGGCCGATGGGCGGGCGTTTGAAGCGGAAAAATAACCAGAAGAAAAACAATCCCCCCCGGTGCGTCGTCTGGACGGCGCGTGAGGTTACGGCCCGGCGTGCCCTTGATGCGGTGCGCCGCCAGGAAGAAGGCCTGCTGGCCGACCTGCTCGATAACCTGCCGGTTGGTTTTTTCTCGGTCAACGGTGCGGGGGAGCTGGTATACGCCAACGACGTATTATGTGCATGGCTGGGCACATCGCTCGGTGAAATCCAGCAAAAGAAGTTATCCTTTGCCGATTTTGTCATCGCCTCGGGTGCTTTTGTCAGCGATGGCGATGGCGGGGAAAGCAAAACATCTCCGCAACGCACCGGTCTGCATGGCGAAGTGACCCTGGAGGGCCTGCAGGGTGAAACCTTCCGCGCCTTCCTGTTGCAATCGGGCCGCCTAAGCGCGGACGGCGAACTGCTTTACACCCGATCCGTCGTGGTGCGCGATGTGGCGCGGCGCGGTACCGAAACCACCGATGGTGACGGCGCCATGGACGCCCACGAAGCCGCCCGGCGCTTGTATTGGCTGTTTGATGAGGCGCCGGTGGCCATTGCCATGCTGGATTTGCAGGGCAATGTGACCGACTGCAACCGCGCCTTCCAGCGCTTGCTGGGCAGCCACAAGGATTCCATTCTCGCACACCCCTTTGCCGACCGCCTGGCCAAGGAAGACCGTGGCGATGTGGCGGCGCAGCTTTCCAAGGTGGTGATGGGCATTATGCGCGCCGCGCACCTTGAAGTCCGTATGCCGGCAGCTGCCGGACGCGAGGTCATGGCCTCGCTTTACGCATCGCGCGTGGAAGACGCCTTCGGTGAGGTTACGGGGCTTATCTTGCACTTCATCGACACCACCGAACAAAAACATTTGGAAGTACAGTTCGCGCAGTCGCAGAAAATGCAGGCCATCGGCCAGCTTGCGGGCGGTATCGCGCACGACTTCAACAACCTGCTGACCGCCATGATCGGTTTTTCAGACCTGTTGCTGGCGCGCCACGGGCCGGATGATCCGTCGTTTGCCGACATCCAGCAGATCAAGCAAAACGCCAACCGCGCCACCAACCTGGTGCGCCAGTTGCTGACGTTCTCGCGCAAGGGTGGCCATCAGGTGCCGGTGGTGTTTGATCCCAACGAAGCGCTTTCCGACCTTTCGTCCATGTTGAGCCGCCT
Source organism: uncultured Thalassospiraceae bacterium (assembly GCA_965602455.1). Taxonomy (GTDB): domain Bacteria; phylum Pseudomonadota; class Alphaproteobacteria; order Rhodospirillales; family Magnetovibrionaceae; genus CBFCYL01. Next base: position 12,864 of record CBFCYL010000047.1, read on the forward strand.
GCTGGAAAGCCCCATCGCGCTGAACATGGAAACCGACCCCGAGCTTGGCCATGTGCGCATGGACCGTAGCCAGTTTGACCAGGTCGTCATCAATTTTGCCGTCAACGCCAAGGACGCCATGCCCGGCGGCGGCACGCTGACCGTGCGCACCCAGAACCTTGCGCTCAGCGAATCCCAGCAACGCGGTATCGACCTGGTTGAGGCCGGGGAATATGTCTGCATTGACGTCATTGATACCGGCACCGGCATCCGCAAGGAAGACATCGGTCGCATTTTCGAGCCCTTCTTTTCGACAAAAGAAGTGGGCGAGGGCACGGGGCTTGGCCTTTCCACGGTGTACGGCATTATTCACCAGGCGGGCGGGCACGTTTTTGTCGACAGCGCCCCGGGCGAAGGCACCGTGTTTACCCTTTTACTGCCACGGCTCAGTTCCGAGGCTCGGCGCCGCAGTGGCGCCCAGGCCACGGCCGCCGACGGTCAGAAGGCGATAGCGCAGGTTCCGGTCGAAATCGACCTCACCGGCTCGGGCACCATATTGCTGGTTGAGGACGAGGATGCGGTCCGTATGTTTGGCGCCCGGGCGCTCAAGAACAAGGGCTACACCGTGCTTGAGGCCGCCAACGGCGAGGTGGCGCTGGATGTTATCAACGCCGCCACCCAGTCCATTGACCTGATCGTCACCGACGTGGTGATGCCGGGTATGGATGGCTATACGCTGGTTCAGTTCGTGCGCCAGGAAATGCCTGATGTGAAGGTGATCTTTATCTCCGGTTACGCCGACAACGTGGTGCCCGGCGGTTTTGGCGAAAAGGATTACACCTTCCTGCCCAAGCCGTTCAGCCTCAAGGACCTGGCGCAGACGGTCAAAACCGTGCTCGAAAGCTAGGCGCCACGGAGCAATTCACGGCGAGATTCGCCGCCAGCAGGGCACCAGCCGAGGCCGTTTCAAACCGGCCCGATTTACCCTCATATAACGCGAACACCATGGGAACATGGCGCGAATAAACTATATATTTCAAAGTGTTAAAAAAATGCTTGCCAATGAGAACAAAAAGGGTACATTTAATCCAATTGGACAGCACTTCAGATTTCAGAACATATTGGGGAAAGTCGATGGCAAAGAACACATCAAAAACAACACTTCGTGTAGTGGAAGAAACCAACAACGTGGATAAGAACAAGGCACTGGAAGCCGCCGTCACGCAAATCGAGCGTGCATTCGGCAAGGGCTCGGTCATGAAGCTCGGCCAGCGTGAAACGGTAGAGGCCGACACCATTTCCACCGGTTCCATCGGCCTCGACATCGGCCTTGGCATTGGCGGCCTGCCGCGTGGGCGCGTTATTGAAGTTTATGGCCCCGAAAGCTCCGGCAAGACGACGCTGGCGCTTCATGTGGTGGCCGAAGCCCAGAAAAAGGGTGGCACCTGCGCCTTTATCGACGCCGAACACGCGCTCGACCCGGCCTATGCCAACAAGCTCGGCGTTAATATTGACGAACTGCTGATCTCGCAGCCCGATGGCGGCGAACAGGCACTCGAAATTACCGACACGTTAGTGCGCTCCGGCGCGGTGGATGTGCTGGTGATCGATTCCGTGGCCGCACTGGTGCCGCGGGCCGAACTGGAAGGCGAAATGGGCGACCATCACGTCGGCCTTCAGGCCCGGTTAATGAGCCAGGCGCTGCGCAAGCTTACCGCCTCGGTGGCACGTTCCAACACCATGGTTATTTTCATCAACCAGATCAGAATGAAAATTGGCGTCATGTTCGGTAACCCCGAAACCACCACTGGCGGCAATGCGCTCAAGTTTTATTCTTCGGTGCGTATGGAAATCCGCCGCATTGGCGCCATCAAGGACCGTGAGGAAATTGTCGGCAACCAAACCCGCGTCAAGGTGGTAAAGAACAAAATGGCGCCGCCGTTCAAGATGATCGAATTCGACATCATGTATGGCGAAGGCATATCCAAAATGGGCGAGCTGCTCGATTTGGGCCTCAAGGCCGACCTGGTTGAGAAATCAGGCTCCTGGTATTCCTACGATTCGGAACGCATCGGCCAGGGCCGCGAAAACTCGAAACAGTATCTGCGTGACAACCCGGAAAAGGCCGCCCAGCTGGAAGCCCAGATCCGCCAGAACGCAGGGCTCATTGCCGATGAAATGCTGCTCGGCAGCCCCGATGAAACGTCTGCTGACGACGACGCCCTCGACGATGATGCCGACATCATGGTCGACAGCCCGGACGCGGCAGAAGGCGCAGAATAAAGGATACCCCGGCCCAGGCGAGCCGTCTTCTCCAGTCTACCGCAATCGCCTGACGACCCCGTTACGACCCCAAGAACGCCAAAGACCCCGTAACGACCCCAAAGAAACGCGGTTCCTCCACTTCCGGATGGGCCGCGTTTTTTTTAGCTTCGGCGCTATGGCGGTGGGGTTCGGTGGACAGGCCACGGTCAAGGTTGTAAAAGCAGGAAACCCGCCCTTTCGGGGTATTTAAGGAAAGCCCAGAGCGCCCATGCAGACCGCCAATGATATCCGAAAGGCCTTTCTCGATTTTTTTGCCAAAAACGGCCATGAAATCGTTGCCTCCAGCCCACTGGTGCCAATGAACGACCCGACGTTGATGTTTACCAACGCCGGCATGGTGCAGTTTAAGAACGTGTTTACGGGCCTCGAGCAGCGGCCCTATTCACGCGCCGTAACATCGCAGAAGTGCGTGCGCGCGGGCGGCAAGCACAACGATCTGGAAAATGTTGGCCTGACGGCACGCCACCATACCTTTTTTGAGATGATGGGCAATTTTTCATTCGGTGACTATTTCAAGGATGTCGCTATTGAGTTGGCATGGGAACTGATCACCAAGGAATACGGCCTGTCGCCTGACCGCCTGACCGCCACCGTCTACGGCGATGACGACGAAGCATTTGATTTGTGGAAAAAAATTACTGGCCTGCCGGATGAGCGCATCATTCGCATATCCACGTCCGATAATTTCTGGTCTATGGGTGAAACCGGTCCGTGCGGGCCGTGCTCGGAAATATTTTACGACCACGGTGATCACATTGCCGGTGGGCCGCCGGGCTCACCAGATGAAGATGGCGACCGCTTTGTCGAAATCTGGAATCTGGTGTTCATGCAATATGACCAACAGACGCCTGATAAGCGCGTCAACCTTCCCAAGCCGTCCGTTGACACCGGCATGGGGCTGGAACGCCTTACCGCCGTGTTGCAGGGCACCCACGATAATTATGATATCGACCTCATGCGCGCTCTGATTGAGGCTTCGGCCTCAGCCACCGGCTCTATGCCCGATGGCGAACACAAAATATCGCACCGCGTTATTGCCGACCATCTTCGCGCCACCGCTTTTTTGATTGCCGATGGCGTTCTGCCATCCAACGAAGGGCGCGGTTATGTGCTCAGGCGTATCATGCGCCGCGCCATGCGCCATGCCCATATGATCGGCGCCGAAGACCCGGTCATCTGGAAGCTGGTTTCCAGCCTGGTGGCCAAAATGGGTGCTGCCTTTCCGGAATTGACCCGCGCCGAGGCGTTGATTACCGAAACCCTGATGATGGAAGAAGGCCGTTTCAAGAAAACGCTGGAACGCGGCCTCAAGCTTCTGGATGAGGAAACCGACACCATGACCGCTGGCGGTAGCCTCGATGGGGAGGTGGCGTTCAAGCTGTATGACACCTACGGTTTTCCCCTCGACCTGACGCAAGACGCACTCAAGGCCAAGAACATTGGCGTCGATGAAGCGGGCTTCAAGGTCGCTATGGAACGCCAGAAAAAAGCCGCCCGTGCCGCCTGGAAGGGTTCCGGTGAAGCGGCAACCGAAGAAGTGTGGTTTGACGTTCTTGATGAAGCTGGGGCAACGGAATTTCTTGGCTACAAGACCGAACGCGCCGAAGGCAAGGTTGTCGACATTGTGGTCGATGGCGCACGCACCGGCAGCGCCAAAGCAGGCGATATGGTGGCCATCATCCTTAACCAGACGCCTTTTTACGGTGAAAGTGGTGGCCAGATGGGCGACACCGGCACCATTAATGCTGATGGCCTGGTGGTTGATATCACCGATACGCAAAAAAAGCTCGGCGCGCTGCACGTTCATATTGGCAAGATTCAAATTTATATCCAGATCCAGATGATCCAT
>CBFCYL010000048.1:0-16618 GCA_965602455.1 uncultured Thalassospiraceae bacterium
AACCGTGCGCATGACGGTGCAATCCATGAAACCGCTCGACGCCGTCGCCTCGCAAACGGCGGCCGGGCTATCCATTACGCTCGATAACGACAAACCCCTGGACGACATCAAGGCGGCGCTGGACGCCGGCGAGCAGGGGCGCGGGCGGGTGCATATCGAGGTGATGGCCGAGGGGAAAAAGTCATCCGTCGAGCTGGGCAAGGGCGGCGGCATTCGCGTCACGCCCGAGCTGCTTCAGGCCATGCGCTCCATTCCCGGCATTATGGAAGTGCACGAAATATAGCCTTTTGATAACAATGGCTTTTTCCCTGTGATGGCCCGCACTGCATCATTTTTTGACGCGTTCTAAGGTAATCCATACCCGGCGGCCCACCGTGAGACCACGGTTGCCACCCAAGGAGGAGGAAAACCGATGAAACGCAAAACCATCAAGTTAATCAAGGCTTTCCAGAGCGACGAACGGGGCGTTACGTCCATTGAATACGCCGTCATCATTGCCGCGGTGTCTGGCGGCCTGCTGATTGCGCTGCCCGCCACGGGCGCCAGCCTGAGCAGCTCCATGGATACCGTCCAGGCGGCGCTGGGCGCCCCCCTTGAACCGACCCCCAAAAACTGCCCGAAGGGCGGCGGCGGCGGGCGCGGCGGGCGCTAGGGGTGAAATCGCCTTACTTTGGGTAAATCCCCCTTTTTCCTTGCTATCGCCGGGCTTCCGGTCTAGAAAACGGCACGTTTTGCATCGCCTTTATGGGGGTGGGAGACGAATTCACACGCGGGTTTGCGGTTTTGGTGCCAATTCACCCTGACTGCTCCGGTGTCTTCAGCAGAAGACCACGCCCGCGGAGGTTTAAACCGGAAAAAAGGATACCCCGGAAGATGGCTCTTCCCTCATTTACCATGCGTCAGCTCTTGGAAGCCGGCGTTCACTTCGGACACAACACCCGCCGCTGGAACCCTAAAATGGCGCCGTTTCTTTTCGGCAAGCGCAACGGCATCCACATTATCGATCTCGGCCAGACGGTCCCCATGCTCAGCCGCGCCATGGAAGCGGTGCGCGACGTGGTGGCTGGCGGCGGACGCGTGCTGTTTGTCGGCACCAAGCGCCAGGCCGCCGAAAAGGTTGCCGAAACGGCCACCGGCTGCGGCCAGTACTACGTCAACCATCGCTGGTTGGGCGGTATGCTGACCAACTGGCAGACCATTTCTGGTTCCATCAAGCGCCTGCGCGACCTTGAAGCCATTTTCGCCAGCCCGGAAAAAACCGAAGGCCTGACCAAAAAAGAACTGCTCCAGATGACCCGCGAACACAACAAGCTGGAACTGGCGCTCGGTGGCATCAAGGACATGGGTGGTCGTCCCGACATTCTGGTGGTGATTGACACCAACAAGGAAGACACCGCCGTTCTCGAAGCCGTCAAGCTGGGTATTCCGGTGGTTGCCGTGCTCGATTCCAACTCCGACCCGGCGGGCGTTGACTACCCCATTCCCGGCAACGATGACGCCATTCGCGCCATCACCACCTATTGCGAGCTGTTGGCCGGTGCGGTGCTGGATGGTATCCAGTCCGAAGTCGGCCGCAAGGGTGACCTTGGCGCCGCCGCCGAACCGGTGATGACCGAGAAGCTGCCCGCTGAGGTTGCCGTTGAAGCCGCTCCCGAAGCTGCCCCCGAAGTCGCTGCTCCGGCAGCGGCACCCGAGGCACCTTCAGCCTAAATTAAGCGCGCATGAACAATGTGTTGGCACATTATCTTTTGAGTGAGGTTTAAGTAGAATGGCAACGATTACCGCTGCGATGGTAAAGGAACTGCGCGAGCTTTCCGGCGCCGGCATGATGGACTGCAAAAAGGCACTGGCCGAGGTTGATGGCGACATGAACGGCGCCGTGGACTGGCTGCGCACCAAAGGTCTGGCGGCTGCCGCCAAAAAGGCCGGTCGTGTGGCTTCCGAAGGGCTGGTCGGTGTGGCCACCGATGGCACCACCGGTGCTCTGGTCGAGGTTAACGCCGAAACCGATTTCGTCGCCCGCAACGATACCTTTCAGGGTTTCGTCAAGACGGCGGCTGAACTGGCGCTCAAGTCCGGCGGTGACCTCGACGCGCTGAACGCCATGGATTACCCCGGCACCGGGCGCACCGTGGCCGAGGAACTGACACACATGATTTCAACCATCGGCGAAAACATGAACATTCGCCGCGTCGGCCTTGAAACCGTCGACGGCGGCGTGATTGCCGCTTACGTCCACGGCGCCATCCAGCCGGGACTGGGCAAAATCGGCGTGTTGGTGGGCCTCAAGTCCGCAGCCGACGCCGCCAAGGTTGAATCGTTGGGCAAGCAGGTCGCCATGCACATTGCGGCCACCAACCCGCAATCGCTGTCGCAGGACGATCTTGACCCGGAAATTGTCGAGCGAGAAAAGGCCGTGCTCACCGAACAGGCCCGCGAAAGCGGCAAGCCCGACAACATCATCGAAAAAATGATTGAAGGGCGCATTCGCAAGTTTTACGAGGAAGTCTGCCTTTTGGACCAGACCTACGTCATTGATGGCGAAAGCAAGGTCGGCGCTGCCGTTAAGGCGGCGGCTGAGGGTGCCGGTGGCGAAATCGCCATTAGCGGGTTTGCCCGTTTCGGCCTTGGTGAGGGTATTGAGAAAAAAGAAGAAGACTTCGCCGCCGAGGTGGCCGCGGTGGCGGGCGCCTGAACAAATCAAAAAGGGCGGGCTTTCGGGCCCGCCCCTTTTTTGCCCATATTTTGGGGGCTGATGGTGTATCATCGGGCCAGCAAAACATCGCTCAAACGTTAAAAAACAGTCTGGGAAATCATGGCCAAAGCAGCAAAATACCCCCGCGTACTGCTAAAATTATCGGGCGAGGCCCTGATGGGCGACAAGGCCTTTGGCCTTGATGCCGCGACCGTTGAGCGCATCGCCGGCGAGGTCAAGACCGTTCACGACAAGGGCATCGAGCTGGCACTGGTCATCGGCGCCGGTAACATCTTCCGCGGCGTTTCCGCCGCCGCCACGATTGAGCGCACATCGGCCGATTACATGGGCATGCTGGCCACCGTTATGAACGCGCTGGCCATGCAAAGCGCGCTGGAAGCCCAGGGGGTGCAAACCCGCGTTCAATCGGCCATTCCCATGGACACGGTGTGCGAACCGTTCATCCGCCGCCGCGCGCTTCGCCACATGGAAAAGGGCCGTGTGGTCATTTTCGCCGGTGGCACCGGCAACCCGTTTTTCACCACCGATACGGCAGCGGCGCTGCGCGCCTCGGAAATGGGCTGTTCGGCCCTGTTGAAGGGCACTCAGGTGGACGGCGTTTACTCTGCCGACCCCAAAACCAACCCCGATGCCGAGCGCTACGAGCGTCTTGGTTACCAAGATGTGCTGGCGCGCGACCTGCGCGTTATGGACACCGCCGCCATTGCCCTGGCGCGCGATAACAAATTGCCCATTCTGGTGTTTTCCGTGCACCAGCCGGGCGCCTTCGCCAAGGTGGTGGACGGCAAGGGTACATTTACAATTGTTGAATAAAGACAATTGGTTAGTTAAAATTACTAAGGCTAGACATTAAAGGGAGAGCAGCGTGGCAGACGGTGATATCAAGACCCTGGAGGCAGACGTCCAACGGCGCATGGAAGGCGCGGTTGAGGTGTTGCATAAGGAATTTGGCGGTTTGCGCACCGGGCGCGCCTCGGCTGGCCTGCTCGACCCGGTAATGGTCAATGCCTATGGCTCCGATATGCCGCTCAACCAGGTCGGCACCGTCAGCGTGCCGGAATCGCGCATGCTTTCCGTGCAGGTGTGGGACAAGGGGCTGGTGAAGTCGGTCGAAAAGGCAATCATTGATTCCGGCCTCGGCCTCAACCCCGGCGTTGACGGCCAGATGGTGCGCATTCCCATTCCGCCGTTGAATGAGGAGCGCCGCACAGAGCTTGCCAAAATTGCCAGCAAATACGCCGAAGAAGCGCGCGTTGCGGTTCGTAACGTGCGCCGCCACGGCATGGATGACCTGAAAAAAATGGAAAAGGACGGCAACATTTCCGAGGACGCCCATCGCCAGTATGCCGACGAGATCCAGAAACTGACCGATGATTTCGTGAAAAAAATCGACGTCGCGCTTTCCACCAAGGAAGCCGAGATTATGCAGGTCTGAGGTTCAGCCATGCAGCCTGAAATCGACCCGGTCCAAACACCACAAACGGGCAACGCCGAGCCCAAAGTGCCCCGGCACGTCGCCATCATCATGGATGGCAATGGCCGCTGGGCGCGCAAGCGTGGCTTGCCACACTCCGCCGGGCACAAGCGCGGCGCCGAAACCGCGCGCAAGGTCATCACCGCCGCCGCCAAGGCCGGTGTTTCCTACCTGACCATCTTCGGTTTTTCTTCCGAGAACTGGAACCGGCCCACGGGCGAGGTGACGGACCTGATGGGTTTGTTGCGTTATTACCTCGAACGCGAAGTCAAATCGCTGGAAAAAGAGGGCGTGCGCTTTCGCGTTATCGGCAACCGCGCGCTGCTGCCGGGCGATATACGCAAATTGATCGATAGCGCCGAGGAACGGACCAAAAACAACACCGTCATCACGCTGCTGGTGGCGCTTTCATACGGCGGGCGCGACGAAATTGTGCGCGCGGCGCAAAAGCTGGCAGCGCGGGTAAGCGCGGGCGAAATGCAAGCCGACGCCATTGACGAAGCGGCCGTGGCGGCGGAACTGGAAACCACCGGTATTCCCGACCCCGATTTGCTGATCCGCACGTCCGGCGAGCAACGCCTCAGTAATTTTTTGCTGTGGCAAGCGGCATACTGCGAGCTTGTTTTCACCGATACCCTGTGGCCCGATTTCGGGGCCGATGCCTTTAATGCCGCGCTGGATGAATATGGCGCCCGCGAACGGCGTTTTGGCGCGGCTCATGGTGGCACCAATGGCAAGTGAACCCTCAAATAAATCCAACAGTGCGTTGTTAACGCGGCTGGCTTCGGCCCTGGTGCTGGCGCCGCTGGTGCTGGCAATGGTCCATGTGGGCGGGATGGCGTTTGAGGTTTTGCTGACCATCGCGGCGGTCATTCTGGTCAGCGAATGGTCGCAGATGGTCGGTCGCCACAAGGGCTGGGTTATCGCCGGTGGGCTTTACGTTGCCGCCGCCATCGCCGCGTTGTGGTGGCTGCGCACCGGGGGCGAAAGTGGCGACGAAGCCGGGCGTATAACCGTTTACTGGCTGTTTGCCGTGGTCTGGGGCAGCGACCTCGGCGGTTATTTCGCCGGTCGCGCCATCGGCGGGCCGAAACTGGCGCCGGCCATCAGCCCCAACAAAACGTGGTCCGGCTTTTTCGGCGGGGTGGCGCTGGCGGTGGCGCTTTCGTGGGCGCTGGCATCGTTTTATGACACGGTGCATATCACCTTGGTGGCGCTGGCAGTGGGGATTTCGGTGGTTTCGCAACTGGGTGACTTGCTGGAATCGGCGGTTAAAAGACGTTTTGGGGTAAAGGATTCCGGAACCGTCATTCCCGGTCACGGCGGCCTGTTTGACCGCGTCGACGGCCTGGTGGCCGCCGCCATTGCCCTGGTTGGGGCCATGACCTTGATTAATGGGGCAGGCGGGGGCAACGTGCTCAAATGGATGGTTTAAGCAAAACACGCCGGGCCGAAGCCCCGGGCGCAAGTGTGAAGCCGAAGCGCGTTAGCGTGCTGGGCGCCACCGGTTCGGTAGGGTGCAACACCGTTGATTTGCTGGCCCGTAACCCGCAAGCGTTCACCGTTGAAGTGCTGAGCGCCAACACCAATGCCAAATTGCTGGCCGAACAGGCTAAGCGCGTTGGCGCCAAGGCGGCCGTGGTCGCCAACGAGGCGGCGTATGCGGAGCTTAAAGCCGCGCTGGCCGGCACAACCATCGAGGCCATGGCCGGTGAAAACGCCCTCGGCGAAGCCGCCCGGCGCCCGGCCGATGTGGTGGTGGCCGCCATTGTCGGTGTGGCCGGTCTCGCGCCGACGCTGGAAGCCGCCAAAAGCGGCGCCGTGGTGGCGCTGGCCAACAAGGAATGCCTGGTTTCGGCGGGCAGTGTGCTCAAGGCCGAGGTGGCCAAAAGCGGCGCCACCTTGCTGCCGGTGGATTCCGAACACAGCGCCATTTTCCAGGTTTTTGATTTTGATCACCCCGAAGCGGTGCGTTCCATCACGCTGACGGCATCTGGCGGGCCGTTTCGTGAGATGACGCTGGCCGACATGGCGCGCGTCAGCCCCGAACAAGCCGTCGCCCACCCCAACTGGGACATGGGGCCCAAGATATCGGTGGATTCGGCGACCATGATGAACAAGGGCCTGGAGTTGATTGAGGCTTACCACCTGTTTCCCGTGGCGCCCGGCGCCATTGAGGTGGTTGTGCACCCGCAATCGGTGATCCACGGCATGGTTTCGTACACCGATGGCTCGGTGTTGGCGCAACTTGGCGCGCCCGATATGCGCACCCCCATTGCCGTGGCGCTGGCGTGGCCCCGGCGCATGGAAACGCCGAGCGAACATCTTTCTCTGGCGGCGCTGGGCCGCCTTGATTTTGAAGCCCCTGACGAAACCCGCTTTCCGGCGCTCAGGCTGGCCCGCGAAGCCTTGCAAACGGGTGGCGGTGCGCCCACTATCCTCAACGCCGCCAATGAGATGGCGGTGGCGGCTTTTCTTGAAGGGCGGATCGGGTTTCTGGATATTGCGGCGCTGGTCGAAAGCGCGCTGGGCCAGCTGGCGGCGCCGGAACCGACAAGCCTTGATGATGTGTTGGCGCTTGATACAGCGGCGCGCACGTTTACCCAAGGTGCGGTCAACGGACTTAAGTAAAACATCAATTAACAATAACAATAGACTGAAAACATGGAATATTTATCATCAATTCTGGGAAGCGTCATTCCCTTCCTCGTGGTTCTCACGGTGCTGATTTTCGTTCACGAACTGGGCCATTTCCTGGTCGCGCGCTGGGCCGGGGTGCGCGTTGAGGTGTTTTCCATCGGTTTTGGCCGCGAACTGTTCGGCCGCACCGATAAACACGGCACCCGCTGGCGGTTTTCGGCGGTGCCGTTGGGTGGTTACGTCAAGATGTTCGGCGAGGGCGACCTGGTTACCGGGGTCGACGACACCGAAGACCGCCCCATGACCAAGGAAGAAAAGAAGGTTTCCTTCCACCACAAGCCCTTGCGCAAGCGCACGGCCATTGTTGCCGCCGGGCCGCTGGCTAATTTTATTTTCGCCATCGTGGTTTACACCTTCATTTCCGGCGTGTTGGGCATGCCCCGGTTCGAGGCCGCGGTGGGCACGGTTATTCCTGCCACGGCGGCCGAGGAAGCCGGTTTTAAGCGGGGCGACCGGATATTGAGCGTCGACGGCGAACCGGTGCAGTGGTTTTCAGACCTCAGCACCATCGTTTCGGCCAGCGCCGGGGTGGCGTTGAAATTTGAGATTGAGCGCGAACGCCGTGTTTTCACCATTGAGGCAACCCCCAGACTGACCCGCTACCAGGAACTTGAAACTTTTTCCAGCGAGGAAGAACGCGAGGCAGGTAAACAAAAAGACGAGCAGGATGATGGGAAAAACGAAGCCGCCGACAACGGGGGAAGCGATGTGCCGCCCCGGGGCCTGCTCGGCGTGCGCCCGCATCCCGATTTCTTTACCACCGTTCGCGTTGGCCCGGCCGAGGCCCTGTGGGCTGGGGTGCGCCAGACCTATGCCTTGAGCGCCAAAATCCTCTATGTGCTGGGCGAGATGATTGGCGGCGAACGCGACGCCAGCGAACTGGGCGGGGTGATCTCCATTGCCAAGTATTCGGGCGAGGCAGCCGAAGACGGGCTGATTACCGCTTTGATGTTTATGGCCGCTTTGAGCATTAATTTAGGACTCATTAACCTCTTTCCCGTTCCAATGCTGGATGGCGGTCATTTGGTCTTCTATACCTTCGAGGCTTTGAGGGGCAAACCGCTCAGTGAACGAACCCAGGAGTACGGTTTTCGCTTCGGGTTGGTGTTGGTTGTGGCGCTTATGATTTTCGCGACGTGGAATGATATAAGTGCGTTTTAGGGTAATGGCGCCTTGGCGCCTGGGCCTGATGTTTTGGCTTGGCCGGCAGCGCACGGTTCGTATGAGGGGCTTTTGGTGAAATTCAGTTTTTCTAAACGGCTGTCCGGTTTTTTCATGGCGTTGCTGGTCGTGGCGATAACGACCCATGCCCAGCCGGTATTCGCACAGCAAAACGACATCATCCGCGCCATCGCAGTCGAGGGCGCCGGGCGTGTTGAGCCATCGACAGTGCGTTCATACCTTCTGGTGCGCGAGGGCGATGCGTTTGATGCGCACCGCATTGATCGTTCCCTGAAATCGTTGTTTGCCACTGGCTTGTTTGCAGACGTTTCCATGGACCGTGAGGGCCAGACGCTGGTCATCAAGGTTGTCGAGAACCCGGTCATCAACCGCATCGCCTTTGAGGGCAACAAACGCATAAAAGATGAAGAGCTGCTGAAGGAAATTACGCTGCGTCCGCGCGTGATTTACACCCGCACCAAGGTGCAGAACGATGTCAGCCGCCTGCAGGAAATCTACCGCCGGGAAGGCCGCTTTGCGGCTAAAATCGAGCCGAAGGTCATCCAGCTTGACCAAAACCGCATCGACCTGGTTTTCGAGCTTGATGAAGGGGCGTTGACCAAAGTTCAGAACATTCGCTTTATCGGCAATAACGCTTTTGATGATGGCGACCTGAGGGAAGTTATTCGTACCGTTGAAACCCGCTGGTACCGGTTTCTCACATCGGATGATACTTACGACCCGGACCGCCTGACCTTTGATGGCGAGTTGCTGCGGCGGTTTTACCTGAAAAGCGGCTATGCGGATTTCCGCGTGCTTTCCACCGCTACCGAGATGACCCCGGATCGGAAAAACTTTTTCATTACCTTTACCCTGGAAGAGGGGGAGCGTTACCGACTTGGCGATATCAGCATTAACTCAAAGCTGCCGGACCTGAAACCAGAAGACCTGGTTGGTGGTCTGGAACTTATTTCGGGCGACTGGTATAGCGCCACCCTGGTCGAGAGCACCATTGACCAGTTGACCGATGCATCCGGCAATGCCGGGTATGCTTTTGTTGATGTGCGCCCGCAAATGACCCGCAACCGCGAAAGCCGGATCATCGACATTGTATTTGAGGTTAACGAAGGCCCGCGAGTATTTGTAGAACGCATAGACATCAAGGGGAATGTAAGAACGCTTGATGAGGTTATCCGTCGTGAGTTCAAGTTGGTTGAGGGCGATGCCTTTAATGTATCCAAGATGCGCCGCTCGCTTTCGCGTATCCAGGCCCTGGATTTCTTCGCCAAGGTTGATCTTGACCAGAAAGAAGGCTCCGCACCCGACAAGACGATAGTTGAGGTTGCTGTTGAGGAAAAATCAACCGGCTCACTTTCTCTTGGCGTTGGCTACACCACGGGCGTCGGCCCAACCTTTGAATTCAGCGTACAGGAAAAAAACCTGGTCGGGCGTGGCCAGAAGTTGAGCCTGGCGTTCCAGTATTCCGCCAAGCGTAAAACGGCAAACCTCAGCTTCACCGAACCTTATTTCATGGACCGTGATGTTTCTGCCGGCTTTGATGTCTATCGTTCCCTGAGCAACCAGCAGAAATCTAGCTCGTTTGATTCCGAAGAAACTGGCCTGACCTTGCGTTTCGGTTATCCAATTACGGAAGCGTTGCGCCAAAGCTGGCGATACTCAATCAGTCAAAATAAGGTCAGTAACGTAAAGGATACGGCATCACTGTTGATTAAGGCACAGGAAGGGAACAGCATCCTTTCAGAGGTTGGCCATACGTTAGCGTATGATCGGCGCAACAGCACGCTCCACCCGACTGACGGCTACTATATTCGCATGAACAACAGCCTTGCCGGACTGGGCGGCAACGCCCGGTATTTTAAAAACCATGTTAGCGCGGTTTCCTACACTTCCATCAGAGAGGGTTGGGTTCTAAGTTTTCGCGGTGCCGCGGGTGTTGTTAACGGCCTTGGCGAAGACGTAAACATTACGGATCGTTATTTTCTGGGTGGGTCTTCGCTTCGTGGTTTCGCGACCGCCGGCATTGGCCCGCGCGATAAAAACACCAACGATGCATTGGGCGGGGAACTCACATACAGCGGTTCGGTTGAGTTGCTTTTGCCATTGGGGCTGCCGCCTGAGTTGGGTATTTCGGGTAAGTTGTTCAGCGATTTTGGTAGCGTAACGCGGGTCAATCCCACATCGGCCAATGTGCTTGATTCCGGCTCTATCCGGTCATCTGCCGGTGTCGGGGTGGCGTGGATTTCACCCATTGGTCCGATTGGTCTAGACTATGCCGTGCCGATTACGAAGGAAAGCTATGATGATACAGAAGCTTTCCGTATTAGTTTTGGTACCAGATTTTAAAATTTTCCAGGAGAGTAAGCCTTGATAAAAAAATTAAAAATGCCGTTTGCCGCCATCCTCACGCTAGCGGTTCTTGCGTCTGTTCCCGGCATTGCCTTGGCGCAGTCCACTGCGGATAAACCGCAAAGCGAAGGAGAGGCCAAGTCAATCATCAAGGTTGCGGTTGTTGATATTCAGTTTGTGCGCACAAACGCTGCTGCCATGAAGAATATCAGAGCCCAAATGACCAAGTACAGGGATGACATCCAGGGTGATATCCAGAAGGAAGAAGTTGAGCTTCGCAAGGCGAATGATGAGTTGGTTCGCAAGCGCTCCATCATGGAGCCGGCGGCGTTTGAGGCAGAGCGCAAAAAATTTGAGGAACGGGTTGTTTCCCTGCAGCGCCACGTCCAGCGTTCAAAGCAAGCACTGGACAATGTTCAGGCAGAAGCAATTGTTAAGGTCGACAAGATGCTGCTCGAAGTTATTGCTGGCATCGTTAAGGACGAAGGGCTGACGCTTGTTTTTCACAAGTCAGCGACTGTGGTTTCAGTTAATAGCCTGAACATATCCAATTTGGCCCTGAAACGCCTGGATGAGAAAGTTTCGACCATAACCGTTGCCGTTCCAGATAACGCCAAAAAGTAGAAGTAGGAGACCGGTGCATGGCCGATCCCAGGTTTTTTAAAAAATCCGGGCCCTTTACGCTTCGTCAACTGGCAGAAATCGGCAATGCGGAGATCGGTGGCGCGGGTAACCCCGACCAGGAATTTTCCGATGTGGCGCCACTGTCGGATGGGGCAAGTGGTGACATAAGCTTTCTCGACAATAAAAAATACATCGATGCCTTTACCGTCAGTGAGGCGGGGGCGTGCATCGTAGACCCAACCTTTGCCGGGCGCGCACCTGCCGCCATGGCGTTATTGCTGACGCCCAAGCCTTATCAGGGTTATGCACGCATCGCGGCGGCGTTTTACCCGGATGTGAACGCGCCCGCAGACGGCACCGCCGTTGTGCACGACATGGCCCACGTGGATGAAACGGCAACGCTTGGTGCGGGCTCTCGCATCGAACCCAGTGCCGTTATCGGCCCCGGTGTGGTGTTGGGAAAAAACTGCATTGTCGGTGCTGGCGCGACCATTCAATTTGCCATCATCGGCGATGGCTGCATCATCCACCCCGGCGTTCGCATCGGCCAGGATGGCTTCGGTTTTGCCCCCGGTGGCCCACCCGACGGCCACATCAAGGTGCCGCAACTGGGCCGGGTCGTTATCGGCGACGATGTCGAGATTGGTGCCAACACCACCATAGACCGCGGCACCGGCCCCGACACGGTCATCGGTTCGGGCACCAAAATCGACAATCTTTGCCAGATTGCCCATAATGTTGCGCTCGGCGAGGGCTGTTTCCTGGCCGCACAAGTGGGTATTTCCGGCAGCACAAAGTTTGGTAATTATGTCATGATTGGCGGCAAGTCCGGGTTTGCCGGACATTTGGTTATTGGTGATGGTGCGCAATTTGGTGGTCACAGCGCTGTCATGCGCGATGTTGAGCCGGGTGCGCGCATGGTTGGTATGCCAGCCGTACCGGAGCGCGAATTCTGGCGCCAGATTGCGACGATAAAACGAATGACAAAACCAAAGAAAAAGGAAACCTGAGCCGTGAGTTCCGAAATACTTTACGACAGCGAAGGAATCAAAAAAATGATTCCGCACCGTGACCCTTTTTTGCTGGTTGATGAAATCAGGGAAGCGGTGGCAAACGAAAGCATCGTTGGCATCAAGCATGTAACCGGCGATGAAGACTTTTTCCGTGGCCACTTTCCCGGCCATCCCATCATGCCCGGCGTGTTGATTGTCGAGGCCATGGCCCAGGCATCGGGTGTGCTGGCTGTGCATTCCATGGATACTGGCGCGGAAGACAAGCTGGTATATTTCATGACCATTGATTCGGCGCGTTTCAGGAAACCCGTGTTCCCGCCCGCAAAACTGGAATTGTATGTCGAACAGCTTCGCACCAAGCGCAACGTTTACAAGTTTTCCGGCAAGGCCATGGTGGGCGATGTGCTGGTCGCACAGGCTACGTTCTCGGCCATGATCATGGATCGGGAAAGCGTTCCCTCGGCCAAGTAACAATACGTAACATTGATTGATTTGAGCGCCTTGGCAGTGGCCATTAAACACACTGCTTAGGCGCTTATTCTTAATAAGGATAACCATGAGTAACATTCACGCCACTGCCGTTATCGAAGACGGCGCCACCATTGGCGCCGATGTAACCATTGGCCCGTTCAGCGTTATCGGCCCCGAGGTTGTTTTGGGCGATGGCGTTCGCCTGGAATCGCACGTTGTGGTGGCCGGTGACACCAAAGTTGGCGCTGGCACGCATATTTTCCCCTTTGCATCTATCGGCCATGCGCCCCAGGATTTGAAGTTCGAGGGTGAAAAATCATCTCTCGAAATCGGCGAAAACAACACCATCCGCGAACACGTCACCATGAACCCGGGAACCAAGGGCGGCGGCCTGCTGACCAAGGTCGGCGATAACTGCCTGTTCATGGTCGGCGCGCACGTGGCCCACGATTGCCTGATTGGCAACAACGTCATTCTTGTTAACAACGCAACCCTAGCCGGGCACGTCGAGGTTGATGACTTCGCCATCATGGGCGGCCTTTCCGGGTCGCACCAGTTTGTGCGCATCGGCAAGCACGCCATGGTCGGTGGCATGAGCGGTGTGGAAAACGATGTTATTCCCTACGGTATGGTGCTTGGCAACCGGGCCCATCTTTCGGGACTCAATCTTGTGGGTATCAAGCGCCGGGGTTTTGACCGGGAAACCATCCACGACCTGCGCGCGGCTTATCGCCTGTTGTTTGCCAACGAAGGCACCATGGCCGAGCGCATAAAGGACGTTGCTGAAATGTACAGCCACGTTTCACCGGTGATGGAAATTGTCGAATTCATTACCGCCGACAGTTCACGCTCCTTCTGCAAACCGAAGTCGGAAGATGGCGGCTAAACTGGGCATTATCGCTGGCGGTGGCTCACTTCCCGCCCGCGTGGTCGAGGCCTGCCGCCGAACCGGCCGCGAATTTATCGTCATTGCCGTAAAAGGCCACGCTGATCCAGCCATGCTGGGTGGTGATGTGCCGCACGCCTGGGTGCCGGTGGGCGCCATCACCATGACCATGCGCATCTTAAAGCGCGAACACTGTGAAGAAGCGGTGATGGTTGGCGCCGTAACCCGCCCGCCGGTGATAAAACTTTTTTTCGATTTACCGATTCTGTTGCGCGCCGTATTCAGCGGCATCATGGCTAAGGGCGACGATGCGTTGCTGTCCAAGATCATTCATGTTTTTGAAAAGGAAGGCGGCTTTCGTATCATTGGCGTTCATGAGGTATTGCCCGATCTGCTTGCCCCCGAAGGCCCCATTGGCACTGTGCAGCCCGGCGAGCAGGCGTGGGCCGATATTCGCCTTGGTGCTGCCGCGGCTCTGGAACTTGGCCGCGATGACATCGGCCAGGGCGTGGTGGTTGCGCACGGCCGCGTTGTGGCGCGCGAGGGCCGGGCCGGAACCGACGCCATGTTGGCCGCGCTGGATGAAAGCGCTGCCGGCGGGGTGCTGGTGAAAATGGCTAAACCCGGACAGGATCGCCGGGTCGACCTGCCGACCATCGGCGCCGCCACCGTTGAAAAGGCCGCCGCAGCCGGATTAAAAGGTATCGCCATTGAAGCCGGGGGCGCCATCATCGCTGAACGCGACAGGCTGGTCGCCAGCGCCGATGCGGCGGGGTTGTTTGTTGTCGCCATAGCGCCATCCGTTAGCGACGACGTACCCAAAGACCACCCATTAGTCTATGTTATCGCCGGGGAAGATTCCGGAGACCGCCTCGGCGCCAGTCTGATGACGGCCATGAAACACAAGACCGGGGGTGGTGTGCGCTTTGCCGGTATTGGCGGTGAGACCATGACGGCGCTTGGGCTGGAAAGCCTGTTTCCCATGCGCGACCTTGCGGTGATGGGGGTTGCCGAAGTGCTGCCGCGGGTGCCTAAACTGCTCATGCGCATCCACCAGACGCTAAGCGACATTCGCCGCCGCAGGCCCGATGTGGTGGTGACGATTGATTCACCGGACTTTGTTTTTCGCGTCGCGAAGCGCCTTAAGTCATCAATGGAAAACCCGCCGCCGATTGTTCACTATGTAGCGCCATCGGTTTGGGCGTGGCGACCGAAGCGGGCAAAAAAGGTGGCAGCAAAGGTGAAGGTGGAACTACAGAATCAGTTGTCGAAAGCGATCTGGGCCGGGGCGATGGCGTGGCCTTTCGCGCCCGTCACCACATTAAGCCCAATGTGCCGCTGTTGGCGGTGCTGCCGGGAAGTCGCGGCAGCGAGATCAAGCTGCTGGCCGGTGTGTTCGCCGAAACCCTTGCACGTTTAAAACAAACCCACCCCGAACTGGCCGCCGTGGTGGTGGCGGTGGAACACCAGCGCGAAAACCTGAGCAACATGGTTAAGGACTGGCCAGTGCCGGTTGTGGTAGTCGGCAACGACGACAAGAAACACGCTTTCGCGGCATCGGACGCAGCGTTGGCGGCGTCTGGCACGGTGGCGCTGGAACTGGCCGAGGCGGACGTGCCTTGCGTCATCGCCTATCGCTTCAAGCCGTTGACGGCGTGGCTGGCGAAACGGCTGGTTAAGCTGAAATACGTCAGCCTGGTGAATTTGGTGCTGGACCGCGCCGCAGTGCCGGAACTGTTGCTCGAAAACTGCCGCGCCGATAACCTGTCGCGCGAGGTGAGCCGCCTGCTTGATGACCAAAGCGCCCGCGAAGCCCAACGCGTGGCGTTTCGCGAAGCCCTGGCAAAACTGGGCAAGGGCAGCCATTCGCCGGGCATGCGCGCCGCCGACGCCGTGTTGGCCATGATTAAAAAGGAACAGACGTTATGAACAACCCCGCCTTTCGCCTGCTGCACACCATGATCCGGGTGCGCGACCTTGAAAAATCCATAGATTTTTATACCCGCCATTTAGGCATGAGCGTTCTGCGCCGCACCGATTACCCGGACGGTAAGTTCACACTGGTTTTTGTCGGCTATGGTGATGAAAAGGAAAGCACGGTTATCGAGCTGACCCATAACTGGGACCAGAAGGAACCCTATGCGCTGGGTGATGGTTTTGGGCATCTGGCCATCGGCGTTCCGGATATTTACGCCACCTGCGAAGCCATGGAAAAAGAAGGCGTGCCCATACCCCGCGCGCCGGGGCCGATGAAGCACGGCACCACCGTGATCGCCTTCATCGAAGACCCGGATGGTTACAAGGTCGAGCTGATCGAGCGCAAATAAGGAAGGCTACTTGCGCTTGTTGATGGGCACGAAATTGCGTTGCGTTTCGCCGGTGTAAAGCTGGCGCGGACGACCAATCTTTTGTGACGGGTCTTCAATCATTTCGTTCCACTGCGCCACCCAGCCGACGGTTCGCGCCATGGCGAACAGCACCGTAAACATGGAAACCGGAATGCCGATGGCCTTGAAGATGATGCCGGAATAGAAATCCACATTGGGGTAGAGCTTCTTTTCGACGAAGTATTCGTCTTCCAGCGCAATGCGTTCCAGTTCCATGGCGAGATCGAGCAGGGGGTCATCCTTGATGCCGAGGTCGTTCAAAACCTCGTGGCAGGTCTGGCGCATGACCGTAGCGCGCGGGTCGTAGTTCTTGTAAACCCGGTGACCAAAACCCATCAGGCGGAAGGGGTCGTTCTTGTCTTTGGCCTTTTTGACGTATTCACCGACGCGGTCCTTGGTGCCGATTTCCTCTAACATGTTCAAGACCGCCTCGTTGGCGCCACCGTGCGCCGGGCCCCACAACGATGCAATGCCCGCTGAAATGCACGCAAACGGGTTGGCGCCAGATGAGCCGGCAATGCGCACCGTGGACGTGGAAGCGTTTTGTTCGTGGTCGGCGTGCAAAATGAGGATGCGGTCCATGGCCTTGGCCACAACGGGATTAATCACATAATCCTCGCACGGGTTGGAAAACATCATATAGAGGAAGTTTTCTGCAAACTTGAGGTCGTTGCGCGGATATGCAAACGGCAACCCCTGTGAGTAGCGATAGGCGTTGGCGGCAATGGACGGCATTTTTGCAATCATGCGCGTCGAGGCAATAAAGCGGTGCTTGGGGTCTGCGATGTCGGTGCTGTCGTGATAAAACGCCGAAAGCGC
>CBFCYL010000049.1:0-16266 GCA_965602455.1 uncultured Thalassospiraceae bacterium
GTTACCCTCATAGCCATCCTGGCCGAGGCTGATGACATCGCCCACGCTGTCCACCAGCAGGGTATACAGCTCGCTGTTGTGCTCAACAGTTACGCCCATCATGTGGCTGCGCTGCTTGCGCTTGACGCGCTCGACCGCCTCTTGTGCGGATTCAGCGTTGTCCGAGGCGTCGTCTTCTGTTTCTTCCGGTGTTTCTTCCGGTGTTTCTTCCTGCTCTACCTGCGGCGCATTTGCAGCGGCAAGCTTTGCTTCATGCTTTGCTTCAAGCTTTGCTTCAAGTTCCAGGTCGGCTTCGGTTTCATTGCTTTCGTCGATGGCGCGGCGTTCAAGGCCCAAACGAACGCGCACGTCAATTACCGTAACGATGCGCCCGCGCAGGTTAATCGACCCGCGCACCTCTGGCGGTGCCAGCGGAATGTTGGCAATGTTTTCCGGAAGCAGGATATCCTGAACAATCAATACCGGAATACCAAACAGCTGTCCGGCGATGTTGAAGGTTACAAACTCCTGCGAGTCTGAACCCTGAGCCTCAAGGTCGGATGATCCTGATGTAACGAGTGCCTGACCAGTCATGGTGGCGGTTCTCCTGTGGTGAAATCGCTTAAACTAATAATACCTTGTATCCATATTGGGTCGGCAGGCACAAAAACAAGCACTTCCACTGGTTTTTAGTTGCCCGCCGGGGCACATTCCCATAACCCGACCCCCGAAGCGTTGCCCACTTTAACCGATTGATCCAAAAGCGGCAATCACATGGTCTTGAGCGTGAAAACGACCCGGATTGTGTGCCCTGTCACAGCGCCGGGGCCGGGTTTGATGGATATTTTGCCTGTCAGAGCCCACCCCGAATGGTGTTATAGTCCCGACAAAGGCTTGGATTAGCGCGCCGATCAGAGAGCCAGCCCAAGGCTAAGAATGGAGAGCCCCCCACCATGAATTATCGTTTCACCCGTATCAACGCCCGGCCGGTCAACCGGTTTCGCACGTTTGTCGCGCTGGCCACCATGGCCGCGGCCGGAACGCTTAGTGCCTGTGCGGTGCCCCAGACAATGGTGGTCGGCGAAGTCGCCAAGGCGGCGTTTGAAGAGCGCAAGACCGAAGAGCAGATTGTCGACCTCAAAATCAAGGCTGGTATTATTGAGCGCCTTGCAGAAATTGACAAAACCATGGCCATCGACCTCAGCGTCGATGTATGGAAACGCAAGGTCATGTTGACTGGCGCACTGTCGGATCCCAAAGCCCGCAACGCAGCGGTGCGTGCCACCCAGCTTGATGATCGCGTTGCCGATTTTTATAACGATGTCCTGGTCGTTTCCGAGACAGAACAGGTCCAGCGGCGCGAATGGTATGAAAAAGCCAAAAACACCGGTAGCGCGGCGGGCACCGTCGTCAACGACCTGTGGATCGAAACCAAAATCAGCGCCCAACTGTTGGCTGCCGAGGGCGTAAGTTCGGTCAATTTTCGCTGGCGTTCGGTGCTGGGTAATGTGTACGTACTCGGCGAAGCCTCCACCGCTACCGAGTTGAACAAGGTGCTTTCCATTATCGGTGCTACCAAAGGCGTCAAGTCCACCAAGTCCCATGCTTATGTCAGTTCCAAGTGAGGTTGCCCACGCCATGAACAGCGACCCTACGGAATGAACGCCGCCAAAGCCCCTGCTGAACTTCCCGTCACCCTTGAAGCCATCCGCGCCGCAGCCGATGCCCTGAAGGGGCGTGTGTTGCGCACCCCCTCCATCCGCTCTGAGGTGTTGTCAGGCCTCAGCGGTGCCGATGTCGTGCTGAAACTGGAAAACCTGCAACACACCGGCTCGTTCAAGCCGCGCGGCGCGTTGGTAAAATTGCTGAGCCTGGAAGAAGCCACCCTCGCCCGCGGCGTGATTGCCGCCAGCGCCGGTAACCACGCCCAGGGCGTGGCCTACCATGCGCGCGCGCTGGGTGCGCCGGCGACCATCGTTATGCCCGTCGGCACGCCGTTTACCAAAATCCAGCGCACCGAAGCGCTGGGCGCCAGGACCGTCTTGTTTGGCGAAGGGCTGGCTGAATCGCGCGACCACGCCATGGAACTGGCCGAAGCCGAAGACCTGACCTTCATCCACCCCTTTGATGACGCCGCCATCATTGCCGGCCAGGGCACCATCGGTCTTGAAATGCTCGAAGACGACCCGGACCTCGATGCCATCATCGTGCCCATTGGCGGCGGCGGGCTGATCGGCGGTATCGCCATTGCCGCCAAGGCCATAAAGCCGGAAATCGAAATTTTTGGTGCCGAAGCCGCCCTGTACCCCGCCATGCACGATGCACTGGCGGGCCACACAACAGGGGCCCTGAAAACCGGCAAGCAAACCGTTGCCGAAGGTATCGCCGTCAAGGCACCGGGGGAACTGAACATCGCCATTGCCCGCCAGTTGGTCGATGACGTGTTCGTGGCCGATGAAAGCGAACTGGAAAACGCCGTCCAGCTTTACCTGGAAACCCAGCGCATCGTCAGCGAGGGTGCGGGTGCGGCTTCACTGGCGGTGTTGTTGGCGAATAAAGCGCACTTTGCGGGAAAAAGGGTCGGGCTGGTGGTTTCCGGCGGCAATATGGACCCCCGTGTGCTGGCATCGGTATTGATGCGATCCCTGGTGCGCGAAGGCAGGCTGGTTCGCCTGCGCATCAACATTACCGACACCCCCGGTGTGCTGGCCAAGGTATCGGGGCTGATCGGCGAACAGGGCGCCAACATTGTCGAGGTTTATCACCAGCGCCTGTTTTATGACCTGCCGATTAAGGAAGCCGACATGGACGTGGTGGTCGAAACGCTGGACATGGCCCATGTTGAACGCCTGATCGGGGCGCTGAACGACGCCGGTTTCCCGACCCGCCTGATGGGCAGCCGTTCCGACGACACGGCTGTTTAGGTTTATTAAGGTTGCTGCTTACCTATTTATGGCCGTCAAAATTCTTTGGCAAAATTTATCACGGTCTAGAGGTTGCGCATATAATGAAGCTTGATGAAGGTTTGCATGGCTTGTCCCCTCCACCTCATGCAGACTTGGGTAATAGGCGCCACTATCATCTTGTTTAAATTTATACGAAAGAAAAATAACGTTAATTGTTGAATCGTGAATATCTGTTTGGCGTGTAAATGGATAACGCTCTCGTATATTTTCGTACACAACATCCTGTAAAACAGAAACAATTTTTGTTCCCCAATGATGGTGAAAATACCCCTTCCTAATAAGCTGTGTAATATAACGTTTATACACATTATCCATATTAAGATTATAGACAGGACGCTTCTCTAAGTATTCATTTTCTAGAATGGCGTCATATGCTGACCGCACAGACCCAGTTATATCCACAGCCTGCAATTCAACGGACAGAAACTGATCAATTACATTTTCCTGATTCACATCTGCAATAACGAAATCGACGTTCCCAAATCCACGCATTTTTACTTCGCGTGCAATTTTAGGGTTTTTCGGCACATCCCCAGGCCAACACTGGCTAACGATATCGGCTAAAAAATCAATTTCGTGGAATCTTTTTGGGCATACACAAACATATTTATTGTCACGCTTAAGAATTGAACAAACAGGATATGATACAGTGCCCTCTCCGCCCCTTTTTGTGCATCTAGAATTAATACAAGGACAAATATATTCATCATCGGATGGATTGGCGCCCATAACCGCTTTATTTCCCAGCACTTCTGCAATGATTGACGTTGGATCAACTGGCAAGTTTATACTCTCCAAGAGAGCGAGAGACCTCACCTTTGGGTATTTCATCATTTGTAATTGAGGCCAACAGTAGTGCTTTTGCAACTTCTTTGCCTAACTTTGGAGGTACGGCATTCCCCACCTGCACATACTGCTCAGTCTTGCTGCCCTGAAAAATAAAAGAATCAGGGAATGATTGTAACCGCGCGGCTTCACGCACGGTTATCGCTCTGTTTTGATACGGATGAAGGTAAGCCCCCCAATGAACATCACACTTCGTCAATATTGTGCATGAAAGTCCTTTGGCCTTCATACGTCCATACCTCTTTGTATGATCACTGCGCTTTGCCCGCTTCATCCCTTCTGGTAATAGGTGAACCGGAATATCTCTCCATGAGCCACCCTGAGGAACATGTGACATCCTTTTTTCATTCACCTCTGAAAGATTTGGAGCGTGATGGTTCTGTACTACAGTTGTTTTCCCCCTAAGTTCACGTTGGTATTTTGTTTTTGGATCATGTCGATAAGAGGAGGCATTGGCTGACTCTCCATTCTTAAGTTTAGGAAGATCACTTATGGCATCCCAAATTGTTATGTATGGTTTTAATCCAGGGCCGTGCGTAGGTTTTGGAAAAAGAATTGGACAGTCTGTCCTCGTACCAACAAAAAAAACTCTGCGGCGCTCTTGAGGTACCCCAAACTCTTCGGACTTGAGCACTTTCATCTCAACGCGATAGCCCAACTTCTCCATTCCAGATACAATTTCACGAACGATGGCTCCATCAGCTATGCTCGTAATCCCTGTGACATTTTCCATCACAAGCCATTTTGGTTGAAGCCCCTTAACCACACGAAGATACTCCTTAAAAAGGCCCGCGCGTGGATCATCGGCCCCTCTTTGGTGGTTGTAGACCGAATAGCCTTGGCATGGGGGGCCCCCAAGCACTACGTCAAGCTCGCCTTTCTTAAGGCCTAATTTTTTTAACATTACTGCTGGGGTTAATTTTTGTATGGGACCAAGAAAAAATTTTGCTTCGGGATGAGTAATTTCATAAGTTTTTCCAGCAGCTTCATCTATGTCGCTGCCAGCGAGGATTTCATACCCCGCCTGTCGAAACCCCTCTGAGAGACCGCCGGCACCACTGAATAGGTCAATCGCTGTTTTGCTAGTCAATGTGCACCCCTTCAGCGTTTAGCGAATCGATCATTCTTGCTGACCATCAAAACTGACCATTTTTTACAAAAGGTCAACAGGCCCGGCGGTCCATTGTGTATGTTCTTGTTTAATCTGGATGAGTTTCAGCAAATCTTGCGAGATACTGTATCTCAGCCATATTATTTATGTTCTACTTTTGTTCTTTTATTGTCAAGGATAAAAGTTTCTATTTCAGCCGCCCCCCCTAAAACCGCTTCAGGTAAAGCCGTGTCTTGCGCTCGTCGTCGACCTCGACCGTGGCATCGTAAGGCATTTCATCGGCCCAGAACGAATTGCTGATGAAAAGCGAACCCGGTTTCATTTCCGCCCCGGCTTTTTCCAGCAGGCGCGCCATCGGCGCGGGTGAAAGAAACGCATAAACCACATCGGCCGTGCCCAGATCTTCATTCCATAAACGCCGGAACCTTATGGTTGCCACACTTCCACCCAGCCTGAGGCGCAGCCATGCCAGAACAAAGACCAACGGCGCGCTTTCAACACCGTCAAATCGCCAGTTCGGTTTGTGGGCGGCCAAAAAGGTAATCGGCCCGCCGAAACCGGCACCGAGGTCAACAAAACGCCCGGTTTGCTTTTCATCATCAAGCAAGGCGTCCAGTGCGCGCCATGTGGCCCGGTTGGTCAGGTAAAGCGGCACGCGCTCAAACAGGGTGTTTGAATACAGCGCCGCCAGCAGCGCAAACGCCAACAGATAAACCCACGAGGCCACACCCCCGCTCAACGCCGTCCACGCCACCACCGGCAAGGCGGCCTGCAGGGCCATCCAGCCCCAGCCCAGCCCGAACGCCCGGCTGATGGCGGCGGCCACGGCCCCCTGGGCTAACATCCACAGCGCAGATGACCCGGGCGCGTTTAACGCCGAAGGCACCCAACCGGGCGCGGCAGCGTTTAATATCCAGGCCCAGACCCCGAGGCCCAACGCCGCCAGCACCTGCGCTGCCATGAGGCCAGGCAGCGGGTTTTTGTGGAAATCGGGCGGTGTCGGCTGTGAGTCAGGGGCAATCATCAAAAGTGAGGGTTCCCGGGATTGGAGAAAGCTGGATCAATTTATCCGTGATGGGGCAAAAAACCTTATATTTTAAGGGCAACAGAATATATCATCCCCACATCGATTTTACCTGCGGGCGATTCGCTTGCCTGCCGGCCTTGTTATGTCAGCCTTCTATTCTGGTTTTACGCCATCAGGTGGCCCTATAATACTTAATAATCAAACGCTTAAGGGTTTTATTTTATGTTATTTGTTGTCGGCTTCCTGATTGTGACCGCTTCGGTGGTGGGTGGTTTCATCCTGGCCGGTGGTCATGTCACCGTGCTTTGGCAACCGGTTGAGTTCCTGATGATCTTCGGCGGCGGCGGCGGCGCTTTCATTATTTCCAATCCTCCGCATATCGTTAAAGGAGTCGGCAAATCGCTGGGCAAGCTGATCAAGGGGCCAAAATATTCCAAGGCCCACTATCTTGAACTGCTGACGTTGCTGTACGCCATCTTCAAGCTGGCCAAAAGCAAGGGTGACCTGGCGCTGGAACAGCACGTTGAAAACCCGAACGAAAGCGCCCTCTTCGCCCAGTTCCCCCTGTTCCTTGGCGACCATCATGCGGTCGAGTTTACCTGCGATTACCTGCGCATGTTGACACTGGGCACCTCTAACCCGTTCGAGGTCGAGGCCATCATGGACGCCGAACTGGACAACCACCACAACGAAGACGCCGCCATTTACGGCTCCGTCGCCACGTTGGGCGATGCGCTTCCGGCGCTGGGCATTGTGGCTGCGGTGCTGGGCGTTATTCACACCATGGGCTCCATCGCCGAGCCGCCGGAAATTCTCGGCAACCTGATCGCCGCCGCCCTGGTCGGCACCTTTGCCGGTATCTTGATGTCTTATGGTTATGTTTCGCCGATGGCGCAGTCACTGGAAAAAAACATGACGGCCGAGGGCCAGTACATGCTGTGCATTCGCTCCGGCATCATCGCCCACATGCAGGGCTACGCGCCGCAGGTTTCCATCGAGTTTGCCCGCAAGACGCTGGGTTCGAACGTGCGCTCATCCTTTGCCGAGGTTGAAGAGGCCATCCAGAATGTCGGCGCCGTTGGCTAACGTAAACCAGCGCCTGCGGCTACTTTATATTTGCGCCTGCGGCTACTTTATATTTACGCCTGCGGCTAATTCATAATTAATAAAGGCTGATCCATGCCCGCCGACCAAGCTGCGCCCATTATCATCAAGAAGATCAAGAAAGGCGGCCACGGCGGCCACCACGGTGGCGCGTGGAAAATTGCCTACGCCGATTTCGTGACCGCCATGATGGCGTTTTTCCTGTTGTTGTGGCTGCTCAATTCGGTGACCCAGGAACAGCTTGAAGGCATTGCCGATTATTTTACCCCTACGGTGGCTTCAACCAGCCAAAGCGGTTCCGGTGACATCCTCGGCGGCACCACCATTTCCCAGGATGGCACCAAAAGCGATGACCTGACCCGGCCAACCGTAACCATGGACCTGCCGCCGCCTTCCGCCGGCGCCGGTGGCCAGGCGCTGGAAGAAGCCCCCACCGACCCCGATGCAGAACCGGTGGACAACCCCGAAGACTTGTCCCAAAAGGAAGTTGACCCCGAAGCCGTTGCCGCGGCCGAGGCCGCAGTGGCGCAAGAAAAGGCCGAGGAAGAACAGTTTGATCAAGCCCAGAAGGAATTGCAGGAAGCCATTGAGAACCTTCCGGAACTTAAGCAACTGGCTGACAGCCTTCTGATCGACAACACGCCGGAGGGTCTGCGTATTCAGATCGTCGACCAGGACGGCCTTGCCATGTTTGCATCCGGCAGCGCCAATCTGTTCGAACATACCGAGCGCGTGCTGGCCCTGGTTGCAAAGGTCATTTTAAAGATGCCGCAACAGATTTCCATCAGCGGCCACACTGACAGCGTGCCCTTCACATCGCGCGGCGATTCTTACACCAACTGGGAACTTTCCGCCGACCGTGCCAATTCATCGCGCCGCTTTCTGGTTCAAGAAGGCGTTCCTGCCGGTCGCCTTGCGCGCGTCGTCGGCAAGGCCGAGACCGAGCCTCTACTGGTCGAAGACCCGGCCAACGCGCGCAACCGGCGCCTTTCCATCGTCATGCTGCGCGGCACCGGCGAGCAGCCCGCGCCCGAAACGGCGCCGGATGCTGCTGGCGAACCGAACACCGAACCAGATGTCACTCCGCCCGCCAAGACGGGCAGTGGCGTCAAAACCGAAACCCTGATCCTTCCAGAAGGGGGCATAGCGCCAGCGGCGGAACCGGAACCGGAAGTTGTGCCGAAACCTGAGCCGGAACCGGAACCGGAAGTTGTGCCGGAGCCAGCACCCGAGCCCGAGCCGGAAGTTGCGCCAGCACCGGATAACGGGGCTAAAAAAGGCGTTAAAACTGAAATCCTGATCCTTCCCGAAGCGGATGGAGCATCGGCGCAATAATCGGCTATACTGAAAGCGGAACCCACTTCACGAGCCGAGCATCATGCGCCACAGCCCCGTTACCGACATCCGGTTTTTCTTTACCACCCAACCCATGGCGTGCCCCTATCTTGATGACCAGATTGAACGCCGGCTGGTAACGGAACTGACCGGGCGTGATGCCATCGACATTAACGACCGATTGTCGTTGGCCGGGTTTCGCCGCTCGCATACCATCGCCTATTCGCCGGTTTGTGAAAACTGTTCGGCCTGCGTATCGGTGCGGGTGCCGGTGCGTGATTTTGCACCCAGGCGCACCCACCGGCGCGTCATTAACCGAAACAGAGACCTCAGCGTCAAAATGCTCGACCCCGTTGCCACACGCGAGCAGTTTGACCTGTTCAAAACCTACATCAACAGCCGCCATGGTGATGGCGACATGGCGATGATGGATTTTTACGACTATCAGGGACTGGTCGAGGACACGCCCATCCGCTCCTTCATCATCGAGCTAAGAAACCCGGAAGGCCACCTGGTGGCGTGTTGCATGGGCGACCGGGTCAAGGGCGGGCTTTCGGCGGTGTACAGCTTTTTTGAACCGGGCTTGAGCCGCCGCAGCCTCGGCACTTATATGGTGCTGTGGCTGATCGAGCAGACAAGAAACATGGGGCTGAACCATCTCTATCTTGGCTACTGGGTCGAGAACAGCCCCAAGATGGCCTACAAAAGCGACTTTGCGCCGCTAGAAGGTTATGCCACGGACGGCTGGCAGCGTTTGTAGCGCGTTGTGATCACCTGGTTTTTTCGCGGCCCGGAAACACGCCACACCGAAAGCCAGTTTTCATCATCCAGCACACGAAACAAGCCCTGATAAAAGTCATCACCGCAGGTGTGCTCGACACGCGATATGCCGTTGCTTAAATCCATGACATGAAAAAAACCACCGTCGTTAAAGCGCACCTCGGCAAGGTCCGGGCCCATGAACGTATATTGAAGTTCGCGCGTGGCGGCAAAAACGCCCGTCGCGGTTTCCAGTTCGCCGGTTTCGGTATAACCAAGGTTGTCGCTTTCGGGTGCGGCGGCAAAAACGGCTTCACCCAGAAACACGGCGTGCCTACCCTCGCCCGCCTCGTGCACCTCGCGTTGAAGCGACCACGGGCCTTTAAGAAACGCATAAAGGCTGCTCACGCGAAACGGTCTCGACGCTGCCCGGCGCGGGCCGTCGGTGCCGCGGCCCATAACGGGTTTCATTTCAGGAATTTTTGGGTTTGAGCGCTTTCCACGCCAGCGGCGCCAGACCCGCCGCCAACGCCAGCTTGAAGGCATCACCGGCGAGGAACGGATAAAGACCCCATTCCAGTATCGGTTTGTCCCAGCCGAACAGCGAACCCATCCACGCAAGACCTGACGCATAAATAACCGCGTTGCCCAACGCCATGGCCATGGCCGTCGTCAAGACGTTGCGGTCCCAGCCGCGCTGGGCCAGCCGGCCGGTCAAACCCGCGGCCAGCACAAAGCCCAGCAAGTATCCACCCGTCGGGCCCATCATGTAAGCCACGCCAATGCCTTTTTCCGGCGTACCGGCAAACACCGGCAGACCCATGGCGCCCTGGGCGAGGTATAACGCCACCGCCGCCATGGCTAGGCGCGGGCCGAGGGCAAAACCAAGCCCCAACACCACAAACGTTTGCAGGGTCATGGGCACAGGATAAAACGGCACCTGCACCTTGGCCGAAAGGGTTAACAACACACTGGCCACCACCACCAAAACAATGGTGCGCGCCCGGCTGGCGACAGGCCATAGTTGTTGGGCAAGGGTCGGGAACGCGGTGGCCGGGTTGTTCATGGTGTGCTTCCTTTAGCTTTAGGGGTTGTTGATGGCAAGTTTGCCCCGCCCGTTACGGGCTGGCAAGCCTCAACTGAAACGGTTGGATGTGGGAAAGCCGCGCGGCGCCTTGAGCCCTGCTGCGGCGCGCTTGCCGACCCATTTCTTGATGTCTTTTTTCGGCTCCACCCTTTCGCCACCGGCGTAAGGGTATGAAAGGCCATCGTCGAGACAGAACGCCTTGACGTCGCGCAACACGGCGCCGCCATCTTTCTTGTAACGCTGCATGATGTTGCCACGGCCGCGTGACATTTCGGGCAGTTCTTCAATATCGAAAATCAGCAGCTTGTGGTTGGAGCCGATTACGGCAATGTGGTCGGCGTCTTCGGGGACATGGCGCGCGGTGGCGGCCTCTTCACCTTCGCCAAGGTTCAGCACCAGCTTGCCGTTCTTGGTTTGCGCCACCACGTCGTCGGTGTTGACAATAAAGCCGCGCCCGGCGTCGGACGCCACAATCATCCATTGTTCGGGCTTGTAAATATGCAAAGCCACCACATCATGGTCGCCTTGCATATCAATCATTAACCGCACAGGCTCACCATGACCACGGCCACCGGGCAGCTTGTCGCAACCGAGCGTGTAAAACCGCCCGTTGGTGGCAAACACCAGCAGCTTGTCCGTGGTCTCGCCCTGAACGGCAATGGCCAGCTTGTCGCCTTCCTTGAACTTGAGCGTCGAGACGTCTTCAACGTGGCCCTTAACGGCGCGCAGCCAGCCTTTGTCTGAACAAACAACGGTGATGGGTTCGCGCTCGATCATCGCTTCCAGTGGCACCACCACGGCGGTCGGGGCAACGCCTATTTCGGTGCGCCGTGCGCCCAACTCGGTCTTGAGGCCATAGGCCTTCTTGATTTCGTCGATTTCGCCGGCGATGGTCTTCCAGCGCTTGTCTTCGTTACGCAACAGGCTGTTTAACGCCCGCCTTTCGCTGCCAAGGTTTGTATGTTCGGCCTTGATTTCCATTTCTTCCAGTTTGCGCAACTGGCGCAGGCGCATATTCAAAATGGCCTCGGCCTGCAATTCCGAAAGTTTGAACGCCTTCATCAGTTTCGGTTTGGGCTCATCCTCGTTGCGGATAATCTTGATAACCTTGTCGAGGTTTAAAAAGGCTTTCAACTGCCCTTCAAGGATTTCCATCCGCCGTTCAATCTTGGCAAGGCGGAATTTAGAGCGCCGTTTCAAAACCACATGGCGGTGTTCGAGAAAGGCGTTCAATACCTCGCGCAGGTTCATAACGCCCGGAGTGTTCTCGGCATTCAGTACGTTCATGTTCAGTGAAAAACGCGTTTCAAGATCAGTAACCTTGTAAAGCTGCTCCATCAACATTTCCGGCTCGACGTTGCGGCTTTTGGGCTCAATCACCACGCGCACGTCTTCGGCTGATTCATCGCGAATATCGGCGATGATGGGCAACTTTTTGTTGATGATGAGTTCGGCGATTTTTTCAATCAGCTTCGATTTCTGCACCTGATAGGGAATCTCGGTAATGACGATGTTCCAGGTGGCGTGATCGGTTTTTTCGGTCTGCCATTTGGCGCGCACCCGAAAACCGCCGCGCCCGGTCTTATAGGCATCGACAATGGCTTCGCGGTCTTCGACCAGCGTGCCGCCGGTGGGGAAATCCGGCCCCTGAACAAAATCCACCAGCTTGCCGACCGTGGCGTTGGGAAACTTGATCAGGTGTTTCAACGCGTCGCAAAGCTCTGAGACGTTGTGTGGCGGAATGGACGTTGCCATGCCCACCGCAATGCCCGCTGAGCCGTTGGCCAAAAGGTTAGGGAAAGCCGAAGGCAAAACCTGTGGTTCCGCGTCTTCGCCATCGTAAGTGGGGCGGAAGTCCACCGTGTCTTCGTCGATGCCGTCAAGCAACGCCATGGCGACATCGGTCATGCGCGCTTCGGTATAGCGCATGGCCGCCGCATTATCGCCATCGATATTGCCGAAATTACCCTGCCCGTCGACCAGTGGATAGCGCACCGCGAAATCCTGTGACAGGCGCACCATGGCATCGTAAATCGACATATCGCCGTGCGGGTGGTATTTGCCCATCACATCACCGACCACGCGGGCGCACTTCTTGAACCCGGATTTAGGGTCGAGTTTCAATTGCTGCATGGCAAACAGCAACCGGCGATGCACCGGTTTGAGGCCATCGCGCACATCGGGCAGCGAGCGCGACATGATGGTCGAAAGCGCATAGGCCAGATAGCGTTCGGAAAGCGCGTCTTTGAGCTGGGTGTCAACAACGTTGCCCCTGCCATTGCCATTTCCGCCATTGTTGGCGTTGGCGGCAGTCGGTTTCTTTTTAGGTTTAGCGGCCATTGGGATCTACTTGCGGGCTGGTGGGCTGATGATCATTTTCAATGCGGCAGGCGCGAATCGCCGCCGCCGCGGCCAATGGTA
This sequence comes from uncultured Thalassospiraceae bacterium, assembly GCA_965602455.1. GTDB lineage: Bacteria > Pseudomonadota > Alphaproteobacteria > Rhodospirillales > Magnetovibrionaceae > CBFCYL01. The sequence goes on from CBFCYL010000049.1 coordinate 12,636, forward strand.
ACCGCTTGCTGGGCGTTAGGGAAAGTCCAGAACCACAACGGCAGGATTAACCCCCCTCGGGTTGGTCACCTGACCCACATGGCCGGGCACAGCGGTGACCGTGGCGTCCACCGGAGCCTGCAAGGTGGCGTGTTCGAGGCGCCAGCTCGCCATGGCAAGGCGGGCTTCGGCCTTGGCGCGCCGGGCTTCGGCCTCGGCGGCGGCGGTCTTGGCGACCTCGAGGTTTTCACCCGATGCCGAAACATCGTCATAAAGCGCCTGTGTGCGTGCCAGGTTTTCGTCTGCCACGCTGGCTGACAGTTCGGCGGCAGCAGCTTCGGCCTCGGCGGCGGCGACGTGGGCTTCAAACGGGCGCGCATCCAACCGCGCCAGCGCCTGACCGGTCTTGACCGCGTCACCCGCCTTGACCAGCACTTCATTGACCACGCCGGAAACCGCAAACGACAGCGCGCGATCCTCGGCACCGGCGGGCCGGGCGTGGGCCAGGCTCAGGGTTGTTGCCATTACTAAAGCGATGGCAAACAGCGCCACGGTTTTCTTTACTGCATCAAGGTTGGTCATCTTGCCCGAATCCACTTCCTGATTTTGGAACATAGCGTTCGTTTTGCTTTGACGTATCAATTCCCATGGCCATAAAGGGATAGCCTGCATCAAGCCCGCCCCGGCTTAACGTCAGGTTATCCGCACTTTCGTTGCCGAGCAATATGGACAGCCTGTACACGGCCAAACGGTAGCGGCCAATGGCGCGCACCAGATCGGCGTCGCCCGCGGTCTGGTCGGTCATGGCCGAACCCAGAGAGGTAGCGCGGTCCTGCTGGTAAATCTGCTGGCGATACAGCAGTTCACGTTTGAGGTAATCCAGATCGGCCTGCGCGGTAATCACTGCCTGCCAGTTATTGGCGATGTCCTGAAGGGTATCGTAAATCGCGCGGCGGATGTTGCGCGCCGCACGGGTCATTTTGGCGTGGGCCAGGATTTCATCATATATAAGGTCCGGCAGCTTGATGGACGGCACCGACGGCGGTGTGGAAAATTCCTCGGGCAGCTTAATACCGGTAAGGTCCTGCAAATCAAGGCGCAGCGTATTCACCCGTGTGCGCGCTTTAAAGAAAACAAGGCGCGTCTTTTCCACCAAGGCCAGCGCCTTGGCAACATCGCGCGGCGTGACACGGCTCATACGCAGGTTTTCGCGAGCGCGGCCCCAACGAACATAAGCCGAGGAATGGGCCTCATATACAGAACGCATCCGCAGTTCTGCTTCGTGCAGGTCATAAAAAAGCGCCACCCCCCTGAGCATGACGGCATATTCCATGGTGATGCCGGCCTGTGGTTTGGCAAAGTCGGAAAGCTTCAGCGGATTGCGCGCCTTGATGCCGGTGCTGATGCGCGTTGCCACGGCGTCGGCAACGGCTTCGACGGTAATTTGCTCAACGACTTCGCCATCGCTATCTTGCGACCGTGCGTTCGCGGCAGGAAAAACCAGTGCCGCCAACAGCGGCAGAAACACAAAGCGATTCATCATTGGGTCTTGCCGCCTACTTTGCCGCCGTTTTTAACGTAACGGAAAAAAGACACGTCGCTTTTAAACACGCCATCGGTCACATAACGCCCGGCCAACAAAAACTGCTTGGGGTCAAGATAGCCGGTGGTCTGTAACGCCAGCGTGCCATCAGTATCAAAAAAAGCGATGACCGGCGTTGCGCGAACGCGAAGCTTGCGCCCGAAGTCTGCTTCCGTGCCCTCGGAACCATCGGGCATCACAACGTCAAGGTTGCCCTTGATGTTATTTTCCAGCAGCACGAAGTGTTTTGAATAATAGTCCTGAACCTCGGCATGGGGAAAAACGCGGGCCCGCATTTTGTCGCAATAGGGGCAGCCCGGTTGGTGAAAAAACAAAATCAGGCGTTTGTTTTCTTCCGCCAGGACTTCAATCTCGTAGGCATAATCATTGTCTATACTTTGTGAACGGAACTCAGCGCGCGCGGCGCCGACACTGAACACGACCATACACAGCGCCATGGCGATAAACCACCCGCCCTTTTGCGATGAATTAGCCCGTTGCGAAGCACTTTTAACTAAAAAGTTGTTCACGGTTGAAACTGCCTACCTGTTATTACGACCTGATTATTATACCTCAATTTTTAACACGACCCCGCCGGGGCCGGAAGCCGGGAAAACCCTTAATAGTGCGTTGGCGCGGCTTCGCTGCCCGCCCCGCCCCTGCCATCGCGTTCAAGGCGCCGGGTGAACCGCGCCACAAACCGTGAACGCGCTTCGGGCAATTTTCGGTCGTGGGCGGCAAACACATGGCGATCGAGGAAATAGCCGGTTATTTTCAGCCCGGCCATAATTGCGGCGCCGTCCTCGGCCAGCCCACCCGGCACCTTCAGGAACCCCGGCAAGACCAGTAATTTTTCGCGATAAGGATGCCCCGCTTCCCTTGAGACGGCGCGCGCCGACTTCGGCGAAACATAGATCAGGTCTTCGCGGCTGCCGGTGGCGGCGCAGGTTTCGAGGTCGAGGCCGAAGCCCAACTCGGCCAGCAGGCCGACCTCCCATTTGACGTAGGCGCTCTGCCAACCCAGACCCGATGCATTTTCATCGGTTTCCTCGCCGTCCAGCGCGCCCATCAATGCCACCAGGGCATCAAACAGCCCCGGGTGGGGTTCGCGCTCGGCCAGCGCGCCCTGGGTCAGGGCCAGCGCCGAGCTCATGGCGGCCAGCCTGAGTGGGCTTTCCAGAACAGCGGCGGCGAAGGCGTGGTCAAGTTCCAGCGTGTAATTGCCCAGGTGTTCAGCCAGCCGCGCCCGCCAATGGGCCTGAACCCGGTTGCCCGGCTCCACCAGCGAGCGCCGACGACGGCCCCAGCCACCGCGCACCAGCCCGGCATGGGCGCCGTGGGCGCGGGTCAGCAGGGTCACCACCGCCGCGGATTCCCCGTGGCGACGGGCCGATAGCACCAAAGCATCATCCAGCCAGTCCATAACCCGGAGATTACCCCCTATGCCCCCTTGGCGCCAATGTGCTAAAACCCAGCCGCACACCACTTCAATACACCAAGGATAACCCTTCATGACTGTCAGCTCCTTTCACCCGCCGTTGCGAATCCTCATGGGCCCCGGCCCTTCCGATGTTCACCCGCGCGTATTGCAGGCCTCCGCCCGGCCCACCATCGGACTCATGGACCCTGAGTTCGTCATGATGATGGATGAAATGAAGGGTTTGCTGCATTACGCCTTCCAGACCACCAACCATTTGACCCTGCCGGTCAGCGCGCCGGGCTCGGCGGGCATGGAAACGTGCTTTGTCAACATGGTCGAACCGGACGACACCGTGGTCGTTTGCATCAACGGTGTGTTTGGCAACCGCATGGTTGAAAATGTCGAACGTTGCGGCGCCAAGGCCGTAATCGTCGAAAACGAATGGGGCCAGCCCATCGACCTTAACAAGGTGGAAGACGCACTGAAAAACAATGCCCCGGTCAAGGCCGTGGCCTTTGTGCACGCCGAAACATCAACCGGTGTGCAATCGGACGCAGGCGCCATCGCCAAACTGGCCAAGGCACATGGCGCGCTTTCAATTATGGATTGCGTAACCTCGCTGGGCGGTATTCCGGTGTTGATTGACGAAT
>CBFCYL010000050.1:0-16182 GCA_965602455.1 uncultured Thalassospiraceae bacterium
CGAAGACGATGAAGGTAATGCGTAAGCCATGAGCCAGCCCAAAACCATTTTGGTTGCCGACGATGACGCGGGAATCCGCACCGTTCTGGAGCAAGCGCTTTCACGCGCCGGTTATGATGCCCGGGTAACGTCAAACGCTTCGACCTTGTGGAAGTGGGTCAGCGCAGGCGAGGGCGACCTGGTGATTACCGATGTCATCATGCCCGATGAAAATGGCCTCGATTTGGTGCCGCGTATGCTGAAGCTGCGGCCTAACCTGCGCATCATTGTCATGAGCGCGCAGACCACCTTGATGACGGCGGTCAAGGCAACCGAGCGCGGCGCCTTTGAATACCTGCCCAAGCCGTTCGATATAAATGAATTGCTGGAAGTGGTGCGTCGTGGCCTTGAGGCCAGCGACAGGCCCGGCACCAGCCGCAAAAATGCGGATGAGGAACAACTGCCGTTAATCGGTCGTTCGCTCGCCATGCAGGATATTTACCGCGCCATCGCACGGTTAATGCAAACCGATCTTTCGGTCGTTATTACGGGCGAGAGCGGCACCGGCAAGGAACTGGTGGCGCGCGCGTTGCATGATTTCGGAAAAAGGCGCAACAAGCCGTTTGTCGCCATTAACATGGCGGCCATTCCGCGCGAACTGATTGAAAGCGAACTGTTTGGCCACGAAAAGGGTGCCTTTACCGGTGCCGTCGGGCGCGGGCAGGGGCGTTTTGAGCAAGCCCAGGGCGGCACGCTTTTTCTTGATGAGATTGGCGACATGCCACCGGAAGCGCAAACCCGCCTGCTGCGCGTGTTGCAGGAAGGCGAATACACCACCGTTGGTGGACGCACCCCCATCAAAACCGATGTGCGCATTGTCGCCGCTACGCACCGCGACCTGAAGCAACTGATCCGCCAAGGCCGCTTTCGCGAAGATCTTTTTTTCCGCCTTAACGTTGCACCGTTGCGCCTGCCGCCGTTGCGCGAACGCACGGAAGACATTGCTGAGCTGGTCAACCATTTTCTTGGTCAGGCGGCCGACGAAGGCCTGCCATGGAAAACCATTTCCAAACCGGCTATGGACCGGCTGAAAAACCATAACTGGCCCGGTAACGTGCGCGAGCTGGAAAACATGATGAAACGCCTGACGGCCCTGTTGGCCGAAGATGAAATCAGCCTTGGCGTTATTGAGAATGAGCTAGCCGAAGCCGTCACCATGGATGAGCCATCCAACAGCGGTGGCCTTTCACACAGCATTGAAAGTCATCTCAAACATTTCTTTGCCGCCCACGACGGCTCATTGCCTTCGGGTGGGCTGTATGACCGTGTATTGCGCGAAGTCGAACGCCCCCTGATTGCGCTTACCCTAGAGGCCACGCGCGGCAACCAGTTGCGCGCCGCCGATGTATTGGGCGTGAACCGCAATACACTGCGCAAGAAAATCCGCGACCTGAACATCCCGGTTATTCGCGGCGGGGGTAAGTAAATATGAATACCTCAACCGATTTTATGGCCACGCTATCGGCTATGCGCGTGCGCACCTCACGGCTGCTGCTCAGCCGTCGTTTCGCAACGGTGTTGCTGGTGGCGTCGGTTGTGGCGGGGCTGGCGACCTTTATTGCGCTGAGTAAAACCACATCATCGGGGCAGGGCTCTAACCCGATGACGGTGCTGGCGTTGTTGTATGTCGACCTGATCCTGATGTTGTTGCTGGGTGTGGTCGTGGCGCAACGCATTGTCCGGGTGTGGGCGGAACGCCGCAGCGGGCAGGCAGGCTCGGCCCTTCATGTGCGCATGGTGTTCATGTTCTCAATGGTCGCCGTAACCCCCGCTATCATGGTGGCGGTGTTTGCGGCGTTATTTCTTAACTTCGGTGTCCATGCATGGTTTAGCGAGCGGGTGCGAACGGCCATTGAATCATCCAGTGCCGTTGCCAGCGCCTACCTGCAGGAGCACCTTGAAAATATTCGCGCTGATACCTTTGCCATGGCCAACGACCTTAACCGCACGGCAGCCCAACTGGCCAACAATCCGCGCCGTTTCAGCCAGGCGCTTTCCACGCAGGCAGCCGTACGCGGACTGACGGAGGCCATCGTTGTTGACGGTGCCGGCAAGGCCATGGCGCGGTCGCGCTTTTCCATGTCGCTGGAATTTGACCTGGTGCCACCCGGCGCCCTGGAAAAGGCAAGGCAGGGCGAAATTGTTATTATTACCGCACCACAGGATGACCGCGTGCGCGCGGTGGTCAAGCTGGATCGTTTCGTCGAGGCTTACCTGCTGGTCGGCCGGTTCATTGAATCCGATGTGCTGGATCACATTGCCGCTAACTCCAGCGCGGTAAAACTTTACCAAAGCCTCAACGAAAAGCGCGATACCATCCAGATTACGTTTGTGGCCATCTTTGTTGTGGTGGCGCTGTTGCTGTTGCTGGCAGCGGTGTGGATTGGCATGACCATTGCCAACCAGCTGGTCAGGCCCATTTCAAGCCTTATCGAGGCGGCAGATAAAGTCAGCGGCGGCGACCTTACCGTGCGCGTGGACCCGGAAGCCGCGGTTGACGAAATCCAAACGTTGAGCCACGCCTTTAATGTCATGACCGACCGCCTGCAAACCCAGCAAGCCGGCCTGATGAAGGTCAACACCCAGCTTGATGAACGCCGCCGCTTTACCGAAACCGTGCTTTCCGGTGTTTCGGCGGGTGTTATCGGGCTTGACGAGGGTGGACACATCACGCTGCCCAATCGTTCGGCTTCCGAACTTCTGCAAACCAACCTTGATGAACATATGGAAAAGCATCTCGGTGATATTGTTCCGGAAATGGCTGCACTGATTGCACAGGTTACGGCTAATCCGGATCGCGTGTCAGTCGATGAAATTAACATCGTTCGTGGCGGTGAGCCGCGCACCTTGATTGTGAACATGGCGTCGGAACGCCTTCGTGGCGATGTTATCGGCTATGTGGTTACATTTGATGACATAACCGAGCTGCAAACGGCGCAACGCACGGCCGCGTGGTCGGGCATTGCCCAGCGCATTGCCCATGAAATCAAGAACCCGCTAACCCCCATCCAGTTGGCGGCGGAACGGTTGCGTAAAAAATACCTCAAGCAAATCAAGGATGATCCGGAAACTTTTGAAATCTGCACCGCGACCATCATCCGCCAGGTAGAGGAACTGGGCCGCATGGTTGATGAGTTCTCGTCGTTTGCGCGCATGCCGCAAGCCGTCTCGAAGCTTGAAAATGTATCGGAATTGTGCCGACAGGCTGTGTTTCTTGAAAAAAACCGCAACACCAAGATTAACTTCGAACTCAACATGCCGAAGGGCGACGTGCAATACAGTTGTGATGCCCGGCAGGTCTCGCGCGCGTTGGGCAACGTTATCAAAAATGCCGTTGAATCGGTCAGCGAACACATGGACAATGAAGGTGGTGGCAATATTGCCGTTACCCTAATTAATGAAATTGATGATTCCAGTCACGCCAACATCATCAGTGTCCGCGTCGAGGATAACGGCATGGGCCTGCCCGAAGGAAACCCCGGGCGACTGACCGAACCGTACGTAACGGCACGCGATCATGGCACCGGGTTGGGGCTGGCCATTGTCAAAAAAATCATGGAAGACCACGGCGGAGAGTTGCTGCTCGCCAACCGCGATGGCGGCGGCGCCGTGGTGGTGTTGCTGTTTCCGCCCGTAGAGGATGCGGGCGAAGCAGCGGCGAAAGACAGCACACGGAAGGGGGTCCGTTCCCATGGCGCATGACATCCTGATCGTCGATGACGAAGCCGACATCCGCATCCTGGTGGCCGGTATCCTGCAAGATGAAAACTATGACGCCCGCGAGGCCGACACCGACGCCGAGGCGCTGGCCGCCATCGAACAGCGCCGCCCATCGCTGGTGTTGCTCGATATTTGGCTCGAAGGCAGCAAGAAGGACGGCATCGATATCCTGATGGATATCAAGAAACGCCACCCCACATTGCCGGTCGTTATGATGAGCGGTCACGGCACGGTTGAAACCGCGGTTAAGGCTATCAAGCACGGGGCCTATGATTTTATCGAAAAACCGTTCAAGTCCGAGCACCTTCTGCAGGTGGTTGAACGCGCTATCGAGGCGGCCCGCCTGCGCCGTGAAAACGAGGACTTGCGCGCCCGCACCGATTCCGGCGGTGAGCTGATTGGGGCGTCGAGCGCCATCATTGCCGTATTGCGTGATATTGAGCGCGTTGCGCCTGCCAATTCAAGGGTGCTGCTCAGCGGCCCGCCCGGTTCCGGCAAAGAAGTCGCGGCGCGCATGCTGCATGACCGTTCCTCCCGTTCGATGGGTCCGTTTATTGTCGTTAATTGTGCGACCATGGAACCAGAACGCATGGAAGAAGAGCTGTTTGGCACCGAAACACCGGCCGATGACAGCGAGGGCGGGCGCAAGGTCGGCTATTTCGAATCTGCCCATAAAGGCACCCTGTTTCTGGATGAGGTTGTTGATATGCCGCTGGAAACGCAGGGCAAGATCGTGCGCGTATTGCAAGAGCAAATTTTTACGCGCGTTGGTGGCACAACCCGCGTTGAGGTCGATGTGCGCGTGGTCGCCAGCGCCAGCCGAGACATGATGGCCGAAATCGCCGACGGTAATTTCCGCGAAGACCTGTTTTACCGCCTCAGCGTGGTGCCCATTGAAATACCGTCTTTGAAATCACGTCGTGAAGACCTTCCGGCGCTGGCCTCACACTTTATTGCCCGTGCCGCCAAGCAGGCCGGACAACCGGTTCGCGCTCTGGCCGAAGACACGATTGCCGCGTTGCAGGCTTATGAGTGGCCGGGTAACGTGCGCGAATTGCGAAATGTTATTGAACGCCTGGTGATTATGGCGCCGGGCGATGCCCACGACCCGGTTCACGCCGAACACCTGCCCAGCGAGGTCACCGGCAATGAAATAGGGGTCGAGGCCATGTCTGCTGGCCCCGATGTCATGGGTCTGGCGTTGCGCGATGCCCGCGAAACGTTCGAGCGCCAATATCTACTTGCACAAGTCATGCGGTTTAATGGCAATATTGCCAAGACAGCGGAATTCGTTGGCATGGAACGCTCAGCACTGCACCGCAAGCTCAAGTCACTGGGCATTTCGACCGATGATCTGGGTAAAAAGGTTGATGCTTGATGGTTTATTTTGGCGCGTTACTATGGCGCAGTTAAAGGAACGATGAGATGAAGGTTATTGTTTGTGGCGCAGGCCAGGTGGGGTTCAATATTGCCCGCCACCTTTCGCGCGAAAATAACGACGTTACCTTGATTGACCAGTCGCCCGAACTGGTCAGGCGCATTTCCGATAACCTCGACGTAAAGGGCGTTATCGGCAACGCCTCGCGCCCCGATGTGTTGGAACGCGCCGGCGCCAAGGACGCCGACATGATTATCGCCGTTACCGCCCTTGATGAAGCCAACATGGTTTCATGCCAGGTTGCCCATTCGCTGTTTGATGTGCCGACCAAGATTGCCCGCGTGCGCCACCGCGCATACCTGGAACCCATGTGGGCAAACCTGTTTTCGCGCGACCATATGCCCATTGATGTCATTATTTCCCCGGAAATCGAGGTCGCACGTGCCGTTCAACGCCGCCTTCAGGTGCCGGGCGCGTTCGAGATGATTCCGCTGGTTGATGGCCGGGTAAAGCTGCTGGGCGTGCGCTGCGATGATGACTGCCCGTTGGTCAACACACCGCTGCGCCAGATATCACAACTGTTTCCCGACCTCAACATCACCGTTATCGGTATTTTACGCGATGGCGTGATGATTACCCCCACCGCTGACGACCAGTTGCTGACCGGCGACAGCGTTTACTTCGTGGTTGATTCTGAACAGCAGGACCGCGCCATGGCAGCCTATGGCCACGAGGAAGACGAAGCGCGGCGCATTGTTATTTTTGGCGGCGGCAACATCGGCCTGTTCCTGGCCCAGGACCTGGAGGTCATGACCCCACGTCTCAACATCAAGATTATTGAAAACGACCCCGAGCGGGCCCTGTCGATTGCCGGAAAACTTGAAAATACCATCGTTTTACAAGGCGATGTCCTTGACAGTGAAATTGTCATGGAAGCCAACATCAACCACGCCGAAACGGTCATTGCCCTGACCAATGTCGATGAAACCAACATCCTGTCGTCGCTGCTGGCCAAACGCTTTGGCGCCAAGCGCGCCATCACCCTTATCAACAACACCGCTTATGAGCCGTTGATCGGCTCGCTGGGCATCGATGTGGTGGTGGACCCGCGCAACATTACGGTGTCATCCATCATCCAACATATGCGCCGCGGGCGTATTCATTCGGTGCACACGCTGGGCGAAAGTTACGGCGAACTGATTGAAGCCGAGGCGCTGGAAACCTCGCCACTGGTCGGCGTACCATTGAAGGACGCCAAGTTGCCCGATGGCGTGTTGCTGGGCGCCATCGTGCGCGACAACGAGGTCATCAGCCCGCGTGGCGCCACCGTGGTGCAGGCCGGCGACCGGGTGGTGGTGTTTGCGGCATCGGACGTTATTCGCAAGGTCGAGAAGATGTTCTCGGTGCAGCTTGAGTACTTCTAGGACGCCAACCATTAATGAGTAAAAATCAAGTAATATCAAAGCCTAAGGCGATTATCTTCGACTGGGATAACACCCTGGTGGACAGCTGGGTGGTGATCCACGACGCGCTCAACGCCACCTTTGGCGAATTTTCCATGGCGCCATGGACCATTGATGAAACCCGCGAACGCGTTGGCGTGTCGTTGCGCGAAGGCTTTCCGGTGCTGTTCGGCGATGACTGGGAACGCGCCCGCGACGTTTTCTACCGCCATTTCGAAGCCATACACCTTGATCGCCTGACCCCCATGCCCGGTGCCGCCGAGGCCCTTGAAGGGCTGCGCGAACTGGGCTTTTACATGGCCGTGCTCAGCAACAAGACCGGCTACCTGTTGCGCCGCGAAACCGAACACCTCGGCTGGGACGGCTATTTTTCCAAGGTTATTGGTGCCCAGGATGCCAGCCGCGACAAACCGGCACCGGAACCCATGGTGCTGGCGCTGGACGGCGCACCGCAAGGCATTGAAGCCATGCCCGGCACCAACAAGCGCCCCCATGTCTGGTATGTGGGCGATGCCGCCATCGACGTTGAATGCGCCCATAACGCCGGTTGTCGGGCGGTTTTGGTCGGAAACGGGGCCGAAGCGGGCGAAAAAGGGTTCGATAATACGGTTTTGAGACTAGACAGCCTGCTGGCGCTTCACAATCTGGCCCGGAAATTGTAGGCTATGGCCACAAACAGGGGGGATCCGAACAGCCGTCCAGCACCAAGCATACCTTGATGTGTCGCGGTTGGTTCCATGATCCATGTAACCGAAACTGGTTTTGTTGTCCCCCATGGAAGGGGCCGGCAGGGTTTTGGTAAATAAAAAAAGATAAAAAAAGGGAAGCAAACATGGCTTCGGAAAAAACGCAAAACGTCCAGGACGTATTCCTGAATTACATTCGCAAACACAAAACATCGGTCACGGTGTTTCTGGTCAACGGTGTGAAGTTACAGGGCATCGTAACGTGGTTTGATAACTTTTCGGTTTTGCTGCGTCGTGATGGCCATACCCAACTGGTTTACAAACACGCCATTTCAACGATCATGCCGTCGTCACCGATACAGCTTTTCGAACCCGAAGTGGGGTCCGAGGAAGGTTGATCAAACGTGACTAAGCGCTCCGCAGAACCTGTGGAGGCAACTCGCACCGAGAAAAGCGGCGCCAAGGGAATGGGAAGTGAAACCCGGGGGGGTGGTCGCAACGCTGGCCTGCGTACGCTGGTTGTCCACCCCTATGCAAAAACCCGTGCTGCCGGCGCGCCTTCCGGGGCCGAGACCGGGGCAGGGGTGCGTTTGCCCGCTGCCGCGCTGGAAGAAATCGTCGGCCTGACGGCGGCCATTCACCTCGATGTGGCTCACAGTGAAGCCCTGGCCGTGGCCCGGCGCCACCCCGGCACCTTTTTCGGCAAGGGCACGGTGGAGCGCCTAAACGCCGCCATCAAGGGGCGCGATATCGAAATTGCCGTTATCGACACCCAACTCACCCCGATTCAGCAACGCAACCTTGAGCGCGACTGGGACTGCAAGGTACTGGACCGTACCGGCATTATCCTTGAAATCTTCGGCGAGCGCGCCCGCACCCGCGAAGGGCGGATGCAGGTGGAGCTGGCGCACCAGACTTACCAGCGCTCGCGTTTGGTGCGTTCATGGACCCACCTTGAACGCCAGCGCGGTGGCGCCGGGTTCATGGGCGGGCCGGGTGAACGCCAAATTGAAACCGATCGCCGCCTCATCGACCAGCGCATCACGCGCCTCAAAAAGGACCTCAAGGCGGTCAAGCGTACGCGCGACCTGCACCGCAAATCGAGACGCGACGTGCCATACCCGATTATCGCCCTGGTCGGCTATACCAACGCCGGAAAATCCACGCTTTTCAACACCATAACCAAGGCCACCGTGGAAGCCCGCGACCAGCTTTTTGCCACCCTCGACCCAACGCTCAGGGCGCTGGAAACCCCCGCCGGTGGGCGGGTGATCGTGTCCGATACGGTGGGGTTTATATCTGAGTTGCCCCATGAACTGGTCGAGGCCTTTCACGCCACCCTCGAAGAGGTGCTGGAAGCCGACATCATCGTCCATGTGCGCGATTGCGCCCACCCCGACAGCGACATCCAGAAAGCCGATGTCCTGAAGGTTCTGGGCCAGCTGGGCCTTGATGAGGCGCGTCTTGCGCAATCGCTCGTTGAAGTTCTCAACAAGGCCGACCTGCTCGATGAAAACGAACGCACCCGACTGGCTAACATGGCGGCCCGCGATGCGGTTCCCACGGTGCTGGTTTCGGCCATCAGCGGCGAGGGAACAGAGGCTTTGCTTAAACTGGTCGATGAGCATATGGCCCGCAGTCAAAGCCTGATTGATGTTAATGTGGCGCCATCCGATGGCAAATTATTGAGCTGGCTTTACGACCACGGCGAGGTGGTGGAGCGCAGCGACGATGAAACGCACGTCCACTTAAAAGTGCGTCTGAGTCCGGCCAATGTTGCCCGCCTTGAACGCTTGCGCGCCTGATCCGTCTTCAATGTTGTCCACACCCGTTATTACTGCACCGATGGCCTTGCGGCCCATGTGGCGCAAGGGTTTTCGTGTTGACATTTCATATCTACTAGTAGATAATAATCGCTCAATGAAAGACCCGCGAAAGGCCACTTTGATCCTTGCTTAATCATACGGCGACAACAACGCGGAATATCACGGAGCACCCATATGGCCACCACCGAAGCCCAGCGAAAATGGCGCGACAAGAACCGCTTTGTGAAAACCCAGCTCAACGTCATGGCGCGCAAAATCACCCACGATGGCCTTGATGAGGTCGCCGAGACCTATGGCCTCAAGGGCAAGGCCGAGGCGGTGGCATTTTGCTGCTATGTGGCGCGCGCCTTCATGCAAAAGGGATGGCACAACCCTCGTGACAAGATCATGATGGATTCCATGATCGCTGGCTTCCGTGGCCAGCGCGATGTGTTTTCACCCTGAACCATAAAAAAGGCTGTCATGCGCCTTGACCCAACAACACTTGATTCTGTCGCCGACGTTCTGCGTGAAGCCGCCGAGTTCGAAGTCATGTCCCGGTTTGGCAAGTTGAGCAAGGAAGACATTCACGACAAGGGCGAACGCGGCGGGCACCGCGATGTCGCCACAACTGCCGACCTTGAATCCGAGCGCCGCATCCGCGAAGGCCTGCGCGCCATCAATCCCGCCATCCCCATGATTGGCGAGGAAGAGGCGGCCAAAAACCCTGACATCCTGAAACTGCTGAATGAGCCCGGCCCGGTGTGGGTGGTCGACCCGCTGGATGGCACCCGCAATTTTGTCAGTGGAAAGCCGTGTTTTGCCTTGATAATCGCCCTGGTTGTGGGTGGCGAGACCCGCGCCGGGTGGATTTACGACCCCATCGGCGATGTCATGGTCTGGGCAGGCATGGGCGAGGGGGCGTGGATGGGTGAAAAACGGCTGAAACTGGACCCGGCGCCAGCCATTGACGCCATGACCGGGTCGCTGGGCCCGAAGCGCGGCGCGAAATGGGCATCAAAAACTCCCAACTTACCCAATGCAGCGGGCACCGTGGTGCGCTATGGCTGCGTCGGGCGTGAATACATCGACCTTGCCCTGGGCAAGGTGCATTTCGCCCATTATGGCGGCCACCTGATGGCGTGGGATCACGCCGCTGGCGTGCTCATTCACAATGAGGCCGGGGGTTATGGTGCCATGACATCCCATGAAAGCCCCTATAGGCCCGCCGCCAGCCAGCACAAGGGTGGCGAACTGTTGCTGGCACCCGACCGGAAAGGCTGGCAGGGGGTTCACGAGCGGCTGTTTGCTGGTTAGACTACGCGCCGTTTTAACATTTCCCACCAGCAGGAGCTCCCCGATCAATGAAAACCGCTTTTCTCGGCCTCGGCGTCATGGGCTATCACATGGCCGGACACCTTTCCAAGGCCGGTCACGACGTTACCGTTTACAACCGCACCCCGGCCAAGGCCGAAAAATGGGTGGCCGAGTTTGGCGGCCAAAGTGCCGCTACCCCGGCCAAGGCCGCCGCAGGCCAGGACATTGTGTTTTGCTGCGTCGGCAATGACGACGATTTGCGCTCCGTGATGCTGGGTGATGACGGTGCACTGGCGGGTGCGGCCAAAGGTGCCATTGTTGTTGATAACACCACCGCATCGGCTGCCGTGGCACGCGAACTTTACGCGAGCGCCAAGCAAAAAGACGTCGGCTTCATCGACGCGCCGGTTTCCGGTGGCGAAGCGGGGGCCATCAACGCCCAGTTGACCGTCATGTGTGGTGGTGATGCGGCCGTGTTTGCAAAAGCGCAGCCGGTAATTGACGCCTTTGCCAAGGCCGTTACCCTGATGGGCGAAAGCGGTGCCGGGCAACTGACCAAAATGGTCAACCAGACGTGCATCGCCGGTATGGTGCAGGCGCTGGCCGAGGGCCTGAATTTCTCGCAAAAAGCGGGGTTGGACACCAAGCTGGTGCTTGACGTTATCGGCAAGGGCGCGGCGCAATCGTGGCAGATGGACAACCGCGGCGAAACCATGGTCGATAACAAGTTCGACTTCGGCTTTGCCGTCGACTGGATGCGCAAGGATCTGGGTATCGTTCTGGAAGAAGCCAACCGCAACGGCGCGCAAATGCCGGTTACCGCATTGGTCGACCAGTTCTACAAGGAAGTGCAGGCTATGGGCGGCTCGCGCTGGGATACTTCGAGCCTGCTGAGAAGGCTGACCCAAAACGACTGAGCCATACAGCCGGTCTCATAAAAAGGCGCGCCGCTTAACCGGGTGCGCCTTTTTTAGTGCTCGCTTGCGCCCACCCGATACTGATTTGATGGAGTCTTATTCGCAGCATAACCTGAGGGTGAGCAACGTTTTTCTAGCCGAAGTCAGATGATATGCATGGCACCGCACGCGGCCAGGGGAAACGGTCACACGAACGTGATGGCGGGCCGGTAAACATAGCTGTTTGATAGCGGATTCATTAATGATATTAGTTATCTAGGGGGAAAGGCTAAACTTTCCCATTAAAAAATATGATGCTCACACGCGGCTTTGCCGGGAATTTTTACCCGAAGCAAGCCAGCCGCTTGAAACCCCGAGGAGGGAACTTTTCCATGTCCATGATGCAAGATACGAAGATTGGCGCACGCATATCCATCGCCATGGTGCTGCCCATACTGGGACTGCTGTTTTTCGCCGGTGATGTTGTTGTAGAGCGCAAAGGCATCGCGGACGATATGGAAAATATCGTCACGTTGGCACACCTCGCGCCAACCATCAGCGCCGTGGTTCATGAAATGCAGAAGGAACGCGGCACGTCCGCCGTCTTCATCGGCTCCAACGGTGCAAAGTTCGCCGCCGAGCTGCCGCAACAACACACGGATACGGATACCAAGCTGGCTGAATTGAGCAACGCGCTTTCGGGCTTTGATGCCGCTTCCTATGGCACCGGGCTGGTCGGCAAGATCGGCATCGCCAACAAGGCACTGGGTCTGTTGAAGGAAGAGCGCTCCAAGGTCACGACTTTCGCGATCAAGGTGCCGCAAATGGCGGCTTATTACACGCCGACCATTGCCAAGCTGCTGGCCATCGTCGAGGAAATGACACTGCTGAGCACCGATGCAACCATCACCCGCGATATCATCGCCTACACCAGTTTCTTGCAGGCCAAGGAACGCGCCGGTATCGAGCGCGCCATGGGCGGCGCCGGCTTTGGTGCCGGCAAGTTTGAACGCGGGGTTTACAACAATTTTGTCGGCCTGATCCGCCAGCAGCAGGTGTTGTTGAGCATTTTTGCCCTAAACGCCGTACCCGAAGACTATGATTTCTATAAAGCAACCGTTACAGGCCCGGATGTTGAAGAGGTTGAGCGCATGCGTAAAATCGCCATCGCCAGCCCCGAAACCGGTTCCGTTGAAGGCATTACCGGGCCGAACTGGTTCGGCACCATCACCAAGAAAATCAACCTGATGAAAATGGTCGAGGACAAGATTGCCGAAGACCTTAGTCATCACGCAGAAAAAATCGGTGGTGCGGCGCAAAACGCCTTCATGCTGATGGCGGCAGTCACTTTAATTCTTTTGATTGTTACCGCCGTGTTCGTGACCATGATCGTGCGCGGCATAACCGGGCCCATCGGCGGCATTACTGGCGCCATGAATTCCCTTGCTGGCGGCAACATGGAAACCGTTATCGATGGTGCCGACCGCGGCGACGAGATCGGCTCCATGGCCGGTGCGGTGCAGGTGTTCAAGGAAAACATGATCAAGAACGACCAGATGACGGCGGCGCAAGATCGCGAAAACGCCGCCAAGGAAGAACGCTCCAAAGCCATGGACAAAATGGCCGCTGAGTTCGAAACCTCGGTGACCGGTATTCTCAGTTCGGTTTCTTCTGCCTCCGGCGAAATGAGCACAGCCGCCGAAACCATGTCGACCATTGCCGAAGATACCTCGCAAAAGGCAACCACCGTGGCGGCAGCGGCCGAAGAAGCATCAACCAATGTGCAGACCGTGGCATCGGCGGCGGAAGAGCTTTCATCTTCCATTTCCGAAATCAGCCGCCAGGTTGCACAATCCACACAGGTGTCAAGCAAGGCGGTCGAGGAAGTCAATTCCGCCAACGACAAGGTGCAAAGCCTGGCCAGCGCGGCTTCCAAGATTGGCGAAGTGGTGGCACTTATCACCGACATCGCCGACCAGACCAACCTGCTGGCGCTGAACGCGACCATCGAAGCGGCCCGTGCCGGTGACGCCGGCAAGGGCTTCGCGGTGGTGGCGTCGGAAGTGAAAAACCTGGCCACCCAGACGGCCAAGGCGACCGAGGAAATCTCCAGCCAGATTGGCGGTATCCAGTCTTCGACCGAAGAGGCGGTTACGGCCATTGAAGCCATCGGCAACGTGATCGGTGAAATGAGCGAGATTTCATCAACCATCGCCGCCGCGGTCGAGGAGCAGGGCGCGGCAACGCAGGAAATTGCCCGCAACGTGGAGCAGGCCTCTGCCGGCACCGCCGATGTGACCACCAACATCGCACTGGTAACCCAATCGGCCAACGAAACCGGCGAAAAGTCAGCCAGCGTGCTGGATGCGGCGGGCCAGCTGACCATGCAGGCCGATGCGCTGAGCAGAGAAGTGGGCGGTTTCCTGAAGGGAATCAAGGAAGTTTAACCGCCATTTTCCGAACTTTCAGTGGATCGTAAAACCACCGGGTTTCGGCCCGTTCCGGATACTTCGCCGGGGCAGGCAACAAGGCTCAATTAACGGTTGTTTTCAGGGGGGCTCGCCTTATATCATCCCTTGAAACAACCGTTTTTTCGTGGTGATGCCCTATCCATATAATGACCAGCATCAAAAGATGTGTCGCCACGAAGTTTTGATTTGGGTCAAGTTATCGTTTTTAATTAAGTTGTTATACTGGTTTATTGTTTTAACCCCCCGGGGGGGGCGTCGTTCCGTTAGGACCAAGGAAATTACCAATGAAAATCGCCGCTAAACTTCCCGTCGTTATCGCTGTTGCCGGCGTGTTGGCCGCCGCCGTTGTCGGTTATATTGGCGCTCTCGAAGCCGAGCACGCCGTCGAGAGCGCGGTGTTTGACAAGCTGGAGGCCGTGCAGGAAGGCCGCATCGCGCGCCTGTCGTCCTACCTTGGATCCATCAAGGAAGACCTCGAGATCATGGCTGAAAACGACATGACCATCGATGGCCTTGAAGCCTTTGAAGAGGCGCTTGACGAAATGGGCGGCATGGGCGCAGCGCAGGCTTACCAGTCCCTGCAGCAGGCCTACATCAACGACAACCCCAACGCCGCGGGCGAGAAACACAAGCTGGACCGCGCACCCGAAGACACCGCGTTTAACCGCGTGCACGGCCGCTACCATCCGTTCTTCCGCGACCTTCTGGAAAAGCGCGGCTATTACGACATCTTCATGGTCGATAACACCGGTAACGTCATTTATTCCGTTTACAAGGAAGCCGACTTCGCCACCAACCTGCTGGAAGGCAAGTGGAAAGACAGCGACATCGGCAAGGTTTACCGCGACGTGCTGGCCAACTTCAAAAAGGGTTACGTTGGCTTTGCCGACTTCGCGCCCTACGCGCCGAGCGCCGGTGCACCGGCATCGTTCATCGCCGCGCCTGTGTTTGAGCGCGATGGCGGCGTCCACGGTGTGCTGATTTACCAGATGCCGGTTGGACGCATCAACGACATCATGCAGCAACAAGCCGGCATGGGCGACACCGGCGAAAGCTATATTGTCGGTGCCGATATGCTGATGCGCAGCGATTCACGCTTTTCCAAGGAAAGCACCATCCTCAAGCAGAAGATTGACACCGATGGTGTCAAGGCTGCTTTTAATGGCGATGACGGTGTCATGACCCAACTCGACTATCGCGGTACCGAAGTGCTGACCGCATACGGCCCCATGGAATTCCTGGGCGTCAAGTGGGCGGTGCTGGCCGAAATGGACATGGAAGAAGTGGACAGGCCCATCGTTTCCATGCAGATTGATATTCTGTTGGCGACAGTGATCGTGATTATCATCATCGGTGCCATCGGTTTCTTCTTCGCCCGTTCCATCACGGGCCCCATTTCCAACATGACCGATAAAATGACCGTGTTGGCCGGTGGTAACCTTGAAGTCGAGGTGCCGTCGCAAGACCGTACCGATGAAATTGGTGACATGGCGGCTGCCGTGCAGGTGTTTAAGGAAACCGGGCTGGAAGTTCGCCGCATGGAAGGCGAACGCAAGGCCGCCGAAGAACGCGCCGAGAAAGAAAAGCGCGACATGATGCTGGCCATGGCCGACGATTTCGAAAACTCCGTCGGCGGTGTGGTCAACGGCGTTTCCAGCGCTTCGACCGAAATGCAGTCTTCGGCGGAATCGGTTTCTTCAACCGCTGCCCGGACCTCGCAACAGGCCGCCACCGTGGCGGCTGCTTCGGAAGAAGCATCGACCAACGTGCAAACGGTGGCTTCGGCTTCCGAGGAACTGTCTTCAAGTATTTCGGAAATTTCGCGTCAGGTTTCGCAGTCAACGCAGATTTCCGGCCAGGCGGTTACCGAAGTGGAAGGCGCCAACGACAAGGTGCGCGGCCTCGCCAACGCGGCATCCAAGATTGGCGAGGTGGTGGCACTCATCACCGATATCGCCGACCAGACCAACCTGCTGGCGCTGAACGCAACCATCGAAGCGGCTCGCGCCGGTGACGCCGGCAAGGGCTTCGCGGTGGTGGCATCCGAGGTCAAGAATCTGGCCAACCAGACGGCCAAGGCGACCGAGGAGATCTCGGCCCAGATTGGTGGTATCCAAAGCGCCACCCAGGAAGCGGTTGACGCTATTGAGTCCATCGGTGGCATCATCAACCAGATGAGTGAAATCTCATCGACCATCGCTTCCGCCGTCGAGGAACAGGGCGCAGCAACGCAGGAAATTGCCCGCAACGTCGAGCAAGCCGCCGCCGGCACCACGGAAGTGGCCTCGACCATCCAGGAGGTCAACGCTGCTGCCGATGAAACCGGCTCCAGCGCCGCCGACATGCTGTCAGCGGCTGGTGAGTTGAGCAAGCAGGCCGAAACCCTGCGCGGCGAGGTGGAGAAGTT
>CBFCYL010000051.1:0-15379 GCA_965602455.1 uncultured Thalassospiraceae bacterium
CCATAGAAAAAGGGGAATGGCCCGCCATTCCCCTTTGCAAAAGACATGGTTATGGGCCGAACGGAAATTTACTCCGCCGGGACCACGCCAACGTACATGCGGCCCTTTTTTTCCTTGAAGGCAACGGTGCCTTCGGTCACGGCAAAGATGGTGTGATCCTTGCCAATGCCGACGTTTTCGCCGGGGTGATATTTGGTGCCACGCTGGCGGATGATGATGTTGCCGGGAATGACAACCTCGCCACCGAATTTCTTCACGCCAAGACGGCGGCCTGCGGTATCGCGGCCGTTGCGGGAGCTGCCACCTGCTTTCTTATGTGCCATGACTTAATTCTCCTTACTTCTTGGTCTTTGTCTTTGCTGCGGCCTTCTTTTTGGTCGCGGCTTTTTTCGGGGCGGCTTTCTTGGCGGCGGCTTTCTTTGCCGGTGCCTTTTTGGCCGGGGCTTCCTTCGTTGCCGTTTTAACGGCGGGCTTTTCGGCCTTCGCCTCTGGCTTTGCTTCAGCTTTCTTCGGCGCGGCTTTTTTCGCGCTGGCGGGCTTGGTGCCGGTGGCGCTGATGGCGGTGATGCGCACCAACGTCAGATCCTGGCGGTGACCCTTCTTGCGACGATAGTTATGACGCCGCTTTTTCTTGAAAACGATAATTTTTTCGCCACGGGTCTGTTCCATAAGCTCACCGAACACGGCGGCCTTATCGATCGTCGGTGTGCCAACGGTGGGGGCCTTGCCGGCCTCGCCAATCATCAGCACATCTTTGAACTCGATGCTGTCTCCGGCTGTGCCGGTAAGCTTTTCAATAACGAGAACGTCGTCCTCGCTCACGCGGTATTGTTTACCGCCGGTCTTAATTACTGCGAACATGCGCTTACTCTCTTTTTACTATGTCGCGCCCTGTGGCGCCGGTTCAAAAACCGGGCTTGGAAAGTGGCCTCGGGCTGCGCGTTTATTCAGGACTTTCCCGCAGGCTTTAGCCCTTTGGGGAAGTGGGCGGCAATATAACCCGCTGGCGGCAGTTGTCAACGCCCATTTAACGCCGAAACAGGCAGAAATCTGCCATTCTTGGCCCGGCCCGACCGATGGGCCCAACCAGGCGCCGGCACCGGGGCCGGATATCGCCAAAAGCCTGTTGGATCGCGCCACTTTGGGCCATTGAATGCGGATGGGCTTTCGGTTAGGCTCCGCCCGCCTTTGTCCACCCAGAATGCATTCGCGGCCTCCGGGTCCCGAATCCAACCATATACCTTGCGGAGAGATGCCGGAGTGGTCGAACGGGGCGGTCTCGAAAACCGTTGTGCGCTTTGCGTACCCAGGGTTCGAATCCCTGTCTCTCCGCCATTACCCCGCCCCCGCCACAGTGTGCGCTTTTTCCTAAGCCAGCGAAGCGGCGGAACCTAAAACTCGACCTTTACAGCCTTGCCCTGTTCTTCGGCAAGCTTGGTAGCAACCGACGCCACAGCTAGATCCTGCAATCCGACGCCGGTTCCATCGAAGAGAGTGATGTCCTGCTCTGAAGTCCGGCCCGGTTGGGCGCCGTTGATGACATCGCCGATCGGGGTGATGGCATTTTCTTTCAATAAGCCAGACGATATCGCGTGCTGTGCCTCGCCAATAGAAATGGATTGTGAAATTTCATCGGTAAAGACTTTGGCTCCCGCGACCAAGGCCGGGTCCACTTCTTGCTTGCCCTTGGTGTCGGTGCCCATGCACGCTATGTGGGTGCCGGGCTTGATCCATTCCTTATTCAAAAGCGCTTCATGGGCCGATACGATGGTAATTATTACGTCGGCCTGCTGGCACAACGCTTCACGGTCACACGACTTGAAAGACAGCCCCAGTTTGCCAGCTTCCGCTTCCAGGCCAGCCAGCTTTTCAGGGGTGCGGTTCCAGGCCACAACCTGCTCAAAGTTGCGTTGTTCGGCGGCAGCGCGAAGCTGGAAGGCTGCCTGGTGCCCGGCGCCTATAATGCCCAGAACTTTTGCGTCCTTACGGGCCAAATGAGCGATGGAAACAGCGCTTGCGGCTGCCGTCCGCACTGCTGTCAGGTAGTTTCCCCCGACCAATGCGTGTAATCGTCCGGTATCGGGGTCGAACAGAAAGACGGTGGACTGGTGGTTGGTTAATCCCTTTTTGATGTTTCCAGGCCAGTACCCACCGGATTTGAGGCCAAGGGTAAGGCCTGCCCGGTCAAAACCGGACTTGAATCCATAAAGCGCATCAGCGTGGCCAATGGCTTCACGAATCACCGGGAAGTTATAAGCATCGCCACTGGACATCGCTGCAAATACGCCCTCAACAGCTTCAAAGGCGCTGGCGGTTCCCATAACCGCTTTGCAGACATCTTCTGAGACAATCAACATCAGGTAAAATCCTTAATAGGCCAGGCCGCGGGCCGATACCGGCCAGATGCTTTCAACCTTGCCGTTGCGTACCCCGACGTACCAGTCGTGGACGTTGCAGGTCGGGTCACAGTGACCGGGAACGAGCCGGAGTTTCTCGTTGATTCCAAGCACGCCATTGGCATCGGAAATGACGCCGTGTTCGTCGGAACACTTGATGTATTCGACATCGTCGCGTCCATAAATCACCGGCAGGCCACTATCGACCGATTGCGCCTTGAGGCCGGCATCGCAGACGGCCAACTTGGCCTTGGCGTGGCTCATGACCGAAGTCAGGATGAACAGGGAGTTTTCCCATTCGCCTGCATCGATGCGGTTGCCGTCCTTATCCAGGATACGGCCGTAGTCGGCGTCCATAAAGGCGTAGGATCCGCACTGCAGTTCGTTGAAGACACCCGAATTACCTTCGAAGTAATAGCTGCCGGTGCCGCCACCGCCAACGATGTCGCATTCGAGGCCTTCGGTCTTCAATGCGTCGATCGCGTCGCGAACCATGGCAACGGCAATATCGATCTTTTCCTTGCGGTCGTCGTAACTGTCCATGTGCTGCATGGCACCCTGGTAAGCCTGTATGCCCGTGAACTTCAGGCCTTCCGCGGCGTCGATAGCCTTGGCGATTTCCATCACTTCGGGTGTCGTCGTTACGCCGCAGCGCCCTGCGCCGCAATCGATTTCGACCAGACATTCGATGGTCGTGCCGTGCTTCTGGGCAGCGGCGGAAAGATCAGCGACGTTCGCGACATCATCGACGCAGACGATGGTGCGCGCACCCAGCTTAGGCAAGCGGGCCAGTCGGTCGATTTTGGCCGGGTCGCGTACCTGGTTGGAAACCAGAACGTCCTTGATGCCACCGCGGACAAAAGCTTCGGCCTCCGACACCTTCTGGCAACACACGCCACAGGAATCACCCAGCTTTTCCTGCAACAAGGCAACGTCCACGGATTTGTGCATCTTGCCATGCACCCGGTGACGCACGCCCATGTCCTTGGCGAACTGGCCCATTTTCTTGATGTTGCGCTCGAGCGCGTCCAGGTCCAGCACCAGGCACGGGGTTTGGATGTCGGCCTCGTCCATGCCGATGGCGGCGGGGATGTTGTAGCCTACTTCGAAATCGGCCAGATTTATTTTGTTGGTCATGGTGGGTTTCTCCGTGGTCAATTCTTGTTCCAGGGCAGTTTGTCGAGATCGACATTGCCCCCCGTAATGATGACACCGACGCGTTTACCGGCGAAAATTTCCTTGTTTTTCAGGATGGTCGCCAGCGGCACAGCGGACGACGGCTCCATGACGATCTTCATTCGCTGCCAAGTGAGTTTCATCGCGTCGATGATTTCTTCCTCGGTAGCGGTTAAAATATCGGTCACATGGTTCGATACGAAGTGCCACGTAAGGTCCTTCAGCGGAACTTTCAGGCCATCGGCTATGGTCTCGGGTGCGTCATCTGCAATGATGTGACCGGCCTTGAACGAACGATAGGCATCGTCGGCGTTCTTCGGCTCGGCAGCATAGATTTTGGTCTCGGGCGCAATGTTAGAAAGCGTCAGGCAGGTGCCGGAAATCATGCCGCCGCCGCCAATGGGTGCGACCACCGCATCCAAAGCGCCAACCTGGTCGATCAGTTCACGCGAGCAGGTCGCCTGCCCGGCGATGACCCTGTGGTCATTGTAGGGGTGAACAAAATCCTGGCCTGTTTCCGCGACAACCTTTGCAAATACTGCCTCGCGCGACGACGTCGAGGGTTCGCATTCGACGATTGAGCCGCCATAGCCGATGACGGCGTCTTTTTTCGCCTGCGGTGCAGAGTGCGGCATGACAACAGAAACAGGAATACCTCGCCGGCCCGCCGCATAGGAAAGCGACAGCGCGTGGTTTCCGGATGAATGGGTGGCAACGCCAATTTTGGCCTTTTCTTCATCAAGGCCAAAGACCGCATTACAGGCACCGCGAACCTTGAAGGCACCGGCCTTCTGAAAGTTTTCACATTTGAAGAACAGTTCCGCGCCGGTCAGGGTGTTCATGTAGCTGGAGGTCAGGACCGGGGTTTTGTGAATATAGGGGGAGATCCGCTCATGTGCTGCCTTTACGTCCTCGAAGGTCGGAATGTAGCTATCTGTTATCTGGTTCATGGCTTCGCTTCGTCCTCATGGCCACCCAACGGCGAAATGGGGAGCATTTTCATCGCCGTTAACATACAGGCAGCGGATGCAGGTTGCAATTTTTCTGGAAAAATATTCCATTATATGTAAAATAATCATACCCTATTGATATAATTGGTAATTATATTTTCTACATTTTAGAAAGGTGGACCGGTGGTAACACAATCCGAGCGCAAAAAAACACGGGGCCGGCCACGGTCTGCCAGCACCGGAAAGCCCGTCGTGACGGTACAGGCGCTTGACCGGGCCTTCGGCCTGCTTAAGGCGCTGGCCAGCACCGACCATTTAACGCTGACCGAACTGGCCCTTGGTGCCGACATGGCGCCGTCAACGGCGCATCGTCTGCTGATGACCATGCAACGCCATGGCATTGTTGCATTCGACGAGGCAGCGCAGCACTGGATGGTCGGCGTTGAAACCTTCCGCATTGGCAGTTCATTCGTTCGCCACACAAACGTCGTCCAGGCTGGAAGGGCGGTAATGCGCGAACTGATGAAGGACACAGGCGAGACCGCCAACATGGCCATCGCCGATAACGGTGATGTGGTCTTCCTTTCGCAAATAGAATCTCACGAGGCCATCCGCGCTTTTTTCCGTCCCGGGACGCGCGGCCCCTTGCATGCATCGGGGATCGGCAAAGCCCTGCTGGCGGAAATGCCGCGGGACGAAATTGAGCAGATTTTACAGAAGAAAGGATTGCCGTCGTTCACGCCGAACACGATCATGTCGGCCGACGCGCTTTTTGCAGATCTTGATCAGATCCGCAAGCGCGGCTGGTCCATAGATGATGAAGAACGCAACATCGGCATGCGGTGCTTGGCCGCTACGATATACAACGAACTCGGCGAGCCCGTAGCCGGCGTTTCCATTTCCGGACCGACCGTGCGCATGCCGGACGATAGGCTCGGCGAATTAGGCCCCACGGTGAAGCGTGCGGCGGCCAAAATTACCGACGCAATCGGCGGAGCGACACTGCGCCAGCCCTGAGCGCTCCCATAAATTAACCCATGCCAGAAAGTGAAGTTGGCGCCATTGCCGCCGTTGTCACTTAATCATGCAACCAAATGATCGGCGGCGTTGAAGTAGGGCAGGCTGTCCTGTGAAGAGCAGCCGAGCATGGCGAGTCTTTCGGCAATTTTGATTGCCTTTTGGTATTTGCGTTCGTTTTCAGCGGGCGAGTGCGTTTGAAATGCAATGCCGCAAAGTGAAATCCCATAATGGGCCTGTAAGGTTCTAATCTGTCTGCCGGCGAGCATGCCATCGGCGATGAGAGAGAGATCAAAATCTTCCTGTTTTTTAACCCAGAATTTATTTTTTACCAGATAGGTGCGGATATGCGCTTCTGCTGCCAGGGCTGCATCCCAATAATCAGTTTCTGATTTTGTTTCCTCGCCAGAAACCTCTGCGAAAGCCATACAGAAAGCGAGGAACACCTTCTCTTTGTCGGTTGCCGATTTCCACGCTGTGCCGCCAAGGCTTTCCCAGACTGACAGGTCCATCTCACCATAAACCTTTGGCGCCCGCTCAAAGAACAGCCGATGCAGGCCGCCTTCGTTCAGCGAACTATCGAGTTTCTGCTCCTTGTAGATATCGGTTGCAGCATAAGTGCCACAAACAGGACAGGTGTCATTTTCATATGCATTTTTCTTATAAATATGAGAGCAGCGGGTTTTATTCGCCAATTCATTTTTGCACAGCAAATAGGTATCGCTGACTTCCTCGCCGTCTTGCTGTCGGCCAATCCAATTAAACCGGTTCATATATTTCATATGAGAGCGTCGCGTGCTCCAAAGACTCCATTCCAGTTTTTCCACAGGACCGAACGTGCTCCAGTTAGAGCTAACATCAATGACAACGCATTTATCCTTGCCCGGTGCCGATCGCAGCCCACGACCCACGGACTGGCCCCACAGCACCTTCGACAAGGTGGGTCGAAGATGAACGATGATGTTGCAATGGGGGTTATCCCAACCCTCGGCCAGCACGCCCACCGATACCATGGCCTCAATGTCGCCATTCTCATGACGGGCCAAAAGCTGCATTCGTTCCTTGATCGACGTCCCGGCAGTGATGATCGCGGCCTTGATGCCGAATTGCTGGATTTTGTTCAACGTTGCTTCTGCAACACTGATATCTGCGCAGAACCAAGCCGAAACAGGTTTTCCTGAAATCTTTAAACGCTCTTCGTTATAGCTCCACATCGCATAGTCGATCATCGAGGATTTAATGATTGCGGGGGCCAGTTTAGTAACCGGAAAATCACCCGAACTAATGTCGATGCTGCCCAGGTTCAGGTCGTGCACAAAATGGGGCCGGTATACCGGCTGTACCAAAACGCCCTCTTCAATTAGGTCCTCAATATTTGCGCAATCGATGATGGTGTCGAAGGCAAGGTTAAGTTGATCACGCTGGTCGTTTGTAATTCGCTCAGGCGAAGCGGTCAGCCCTATGAAGTGTGCTTCGGGTTTGCCGTTCTCGTTGAAATTATCGATAATCCGTTTATAGGCTGTTCCATTGGGCGATACGCGGTGCGCCTCGTCCACAATGACGAGGTCGGCCTTGGATATGGCGTCCGCCAGCATCTCCTTGGCCCGCATATTGGTCGAGAGCAAAATATCGTAGCCCTCAAAAGCGTGCCCCGTGTCGGAGGCCGTTAGCTTGCGAACCGTGTGTTTGCGACTCAGGGCCGCTTCGAGTTGTTCTAACAGCACAAGGCGATGGCACAGCACGACTATCTTTTTGTCCTTATAGAACCGCTCCACGATCTCGCTCGCGAGCACGGTCTTGCCTGCGCCGGTTGGTGCTTTCAGGATAAATTTGCGGTATTTGCTAATGATCGACGGAAAGTCATCGATGATTTTTTGTTGCCAGTTTCTGAGTTGCATTGAAAGCCTGTATCAAAGAATGAATGACCGCACCCTCTGAAAGGGAGTGTCAGGGAAGATTATCGTGCGCTAGGGACGAACCTTACGTTGCCTCCATTGAGGCAAAACACAAACGGGCACCTTATACTTAACAATGGCTCAAGCTCACAGCATTTTTTCTAAATCGTCATTTTTTCACATATATCGACTTCCACCATTGAGCGCCCTGTTGGCCATCACAGACACCCCGCCCCTTTTGGATTAACCCTGCCTGAACGGCCCTTTCAGGCATTCTTCAGTGCGTTGCCCTTAGGGTGGGTTCAACTGAGGGTGGGAACAATCGCCAACAGGAGTTGTTAGATATGAATAAATACGATCCCAGCCTCGACTGCGATATTGGCAGAATCGACAGTAATGATGGCACCGCAAACGAAAAGTCAGATTCAACACGAATAGCGGACATGCCCGATGCACTAGAATCATATGGCGTGACGCCGACAAAAAATGCCCGTTATGGTATATTGCCGGTGAGTCCGAAATCATGATGAAGGGCGGTATTGATGAAAGCTCGCATAGCCGCAGTGCTGCTGTTGCCGCTTGTGCTCTCGTGTGCACAACAGTCACGAATTGAATTTTACCCGAACAACACCACAGCAGGCAAAACGGGCCTGCTCGCTACCATTATTGATGGGTCTTGCCTGTCTTCAGCGGCCATTGCCCTGAACGACCCGACCGGAGAACGCTACGTTGGAAGGTGCACGGCCCTGACTGACCGGCCGAGTGAATATGGCTCTATTCACCAGATGGAGGATGGGTCAATTCGCGTCAGCGGTGCGGATGAAAGTAAAAATAAAGACGCCAAAACATCCCAAAGTAAATCAAGCCATTCGACATTCTCGGTGAATCCGGGAACCAAGCCAGGGCAAATGTCCCTGGTTGGTAATCGTGGTGGCTGGATGAACTGCGAGTATGAAATCAGCACATGGGACGGCGCCGGCATTGGAACGTGCCAGCGTTCAGACGGGGCACTGTTCAGGATTCAGCTCAACCCTTACATCGACCCGGGCGCCCCATAAATAGCCGGGCACCGCTACTCATATTAATATCCTGTATTTTCAATGGGTTAAAACCTTGTCCTATAATCGTATTGTCAGTAATTAGTCCAAGTTGTAGCGTTAAGGGCATAATTACAAAATAACAGGTAATAAATTGTGCTCAGCATTGAGGGGAACTCCCATGAACAGTAAATTTTTGATGATCGCGACCGCCTTTTCGGTTCTGGTGGCGGGGTCTCCGGCCTTGGCTCAGGAAATGAACAAGTCGGGAACCACCAAGTACGGAAATAGCTATGTCCGCATTGACGCCGGCACTATGTGGGTTAGGGATATAGATTTTAACAGCGCTATGTCCGCCCACGGCGTGAGCACCACAGCGGGGGGCAATTACTCGTTTGACATGGGTTTCACCGTTGGCGGTGCTGTCGGTTACCGGTTCTCGAAAAGAATGCGCGCCGAATTGGAAATGAACTACGGGTCGGCTGATTTTGATTCCATTAACGGCACCATGACCGTGACATCCGGCGGCGCCAACCGTAACGTCTCCGGCAGCCTCGCTGTCTCGGGTGATGTCACGCAGATGGGCGGCATGGCCAATGTCATCTTCGACATCGGCACGGATGATAAGTTTGTGCCTTACATTGGCGGTGGTCTGGGCTTCTTTAACGTCAAAAGCAAGATCAGCAAAATCGGTTCCTTGGCCGTCACCGGCGAGGAAACGGATACTTATTTGGCTGCCAACATGACCGTTGGTGGTGATTATCGCCTTAAAGACAAGGTTAGCATTGGCGGAAGGTACCGCTATCTCTGGGTGAATTCGCAAAAAGAAGGCCTGGAAGACATGGCATCCCATGCCCTAATGGCGACGGTTACGTTTGATATGTAAACGCTAGCCGATGAATTTTAGGCCCGCCGCCTGAATGGGTGGCGGGTCTTTTTTTTGCTTTTGGGTCTGCCTTTCCCTACATTCCGCCAGCTTTTGCAATAGAACCGAGATGAGCGCCAAATGAAAGTCAGCGAATTTGATTTCGACCTGCCGCCCGAGCGGATCGCCCAGCGCCCGGCCCTGCCGCGCGACAGCGCGCGCCTGCTGCGTGTGCACCCCGAAGGCCTTGCCGACATGGGCATTGGCGACCTGCCCAGCCTGCTGGAGCCCGGTGACATTTGCGTGTTCAACGACACCCGCGTCATTCCGGCGCGCCTGAAAGGGAAACGTGGTGAAGCCGGCATCGAAATCACCCTGCATAAACAGGAAACTGAAAGCAGGGGCCATGCAAGGTGGCTGGTCTTCGCCCGCCCAGCCAAAAAACTGAAGGTGGGCGACGGGGTTTCGTTCAACCGGGGGCTTGAGGCCGAAGTCGAGGCCAAGGGCGAAGGTGGCGAAGTTATGCTGGCGTTCAACCAGGCGCCTGCGCAACTGCTGGAAACGCTGGAAGCCATCGGCGCCATGCCGTTGCCGCCCTACATCAAACGCGAAAACCTAAGCGACGATCAAGACGCTGAAGACTACCAGACCCTGTTCGCCGATAAACCCGGCGCCGTGGCCGCACCGACGGCGGGGTTGCATTTCACGCCCGCCCTGATGGCGGCGCTTGAAAAGCGCGGTGTGCTGACGGCACGTCTCACCCTGCACGTGGGTGCCGGCACCTTCCTGCCGGTCAAGGCGGAAGACACGAACGATCACAAAATGCACGCCGAGGTTGGTGAGGTTTCCCAAAGCGCGGCAAACGCCATCAACGCCGCCCGCGCCACCGGTGGCCGGGTGGTCGCCATCGGCACCACATCGCTGCGCCTTTTGGAAAGCGCCGCCCAAGGCGATGGCACGGTGAAACCCTTTTGCGGCGAAACCGACATCTTCATAACGCCAGGATATACCTTTAAGGTCGTCGACATAATGATGACCAATTTCCACTTGCCTAAATCAACGCTGTTCATGCTGGTTTCGGCGTTCGCCGGACTGGCGCGTATGAAGGCGGCTTACGCCCACGCCATTGATGCGGGTTATCGCTTCTACTCCTATGGTGATGCCTGCCTTCTGGAGTGCGAAAAACCATGAGCGCCACCTTCACCATTTCCGCGACTGACGGTCTCGCCCGGCGCGGTGTGCTCAAGTTGGCACATGGGCAGGTCAACACGCCCGCCTTCATGCCCGTCGGCACGGCGGCCACCGTCAAGGGCATGACCCCCGAAGGCGTGGCGGCCACGGGAGCGGAAATTATTCTCGGCAACACCTATCACCTGATGTTGCGCCCCGGTGCCGAGCGCATTGCAAAACTGGGTGGCCTGCACAAATTCATGAACTGGCCGGGGCCCATTTTAACCGACAGTGGCGGCTTTCAGGTCATGAGCCTTTCGGACCTGCGCAAGTTAAGCGAAAACGGCGTCACCTTCAAAAGCCACATCGATGGTTCCGAGCACACGTTAACGCCGGAGCGCGCCATCGAAATCCAGCACCTGCTGGGTGCCGATGTCACCATGTGCTTTGACGAATGCCCGCCGTATCCCAGCGAGAAAGCCGAAGTCGCGCGCGCCACCGACCTTTCCATGCGCTGGGCAGCGCGTTCCAAGGCGGCGTTTATTGAACGCCCCGGCCATGCGCTGTTCGGCATCAACCAGGGCGGGGTTCATGCCGACCTGCGCGAGCAATCGGCAAAGCAACTGATTGAAATGGGCTTTGACGGTTACGCCGTCGGTGGGCTGGCGGTGGGTGAAGGGCGCGAAAGAATGTTCGAGGCGTTGGACGTCACAACACCGCACCTGCCAACCGACAAACCACGTTATCTGATGGGCGTTGGCAAACCTGAAGACATCATCGGTGCCACCCTGCGCGGTATTGATATGTTCGATTGTGTGCTGCCCACGCGTTCTGGCCGCACGGCACAGGCTTTCACCCGCTTTGGGACAATGAACCTGAAGAACGCGCGCCACGCCGATGACCCCCGGCCACTGGACGCGGCGTGTGCCTGCCCCACCTGTACGGGCTATTCGCGGGCCTACCTGCGCCATTTGGTGCAGGCCGATGAGATTTTGGGCGCCATGCTTCTCACCGGCCACAACCTGCATTACTATCAGGAACTGATGGCGGGGCTAAGAACGGCTATCGAGACACAAACACTGGCGGCCTTCGTGGCGGATTTCCACGAACAACAGGCCCGCGGCGATATTGAGGCACTTTGAAATGAACAACGACGACCTAACCCAACTGGGCCGCGAATCCGGCATTGCCGAAAACCCGGAAGCCGCGGTGCTGGAATGTGTGCCCAACCCGAAGGCGGGCACCGACTATTTGGTACGCTTTACGGCGCCGGAATTCACATCGCTTTGCCCGGTTACCGGCCAGCCGGATTTTGCCCACTTGGTTATCGACTATGTGCCCGATGGCGCGTTGGTGGAAAGCAAGTCGCTGAAGCTTTACCTGACGGCGTTTCGCAACCACGGCGCTTTCCACGAAGACTGCACCGTCGGTATCGGTAAAAAAATCGTCGTCGCAACGAAGCCGAAATGGCTGCGCATCGGCGGCTACTGGTACCCCCGCGGCGGCATCCCGATTGATGTGTTCTACCAGACGGGCGAGCCGCCAAAGGGTTTATGGCTGCCCGACCAAAACGTTCCTTCTTATCGGGGTCGCGGCTAAACACGTTCAAACATTGTTTCGACACAATCTTACGCTGGACGCCGTTATGCGCCTGGTAAATAATGGCCACAACCCTTGCCATGGCGGAGAACCATCATGAACAAACCTGAGCTGGTTATCGGTAACAAAAATTATTCATCGTGGTCGCTGCGCCCGTGGCTTGCCATGAAGGTGGCGGGCATCAACTTTGAGGAAGTGTTTATCGAGTTCGATAACTTTTCCGAAAAGTGGACCGAGGCGATTTTAAAATATTCACCGACCAAGAAGGTGCCATTGTTGGTGCACGGCGACGTTACGGTCTGGGAATCCACCGCCATTTTGGAATACCTGAACGATGCCTTTCCCGATGCTGGAATCTGGCCTGCGGACATAAAAGCCCGGACCATGGCGCGCACCGTGTCAGCGGAAATGCACGCCGGATTCGGGAATCTGCGCACCCATTGCCCGATGAATATTCGCGCATCCTTTCCCGGCGTAAATTTGGACCAACCGGGCGTGCAGGATGACATCGACCGTGTGGCGGCCATCTGGAACGAATGCCGGGCCAACTTTGGCCAGGGCGGTGATTTCCTGTTCGGAAAGTTTTCAGGCGCCGATGCCATGTTCGCACCGGTGGTGTGGCGCCTGACCATCCACGCTGCGCCAATGGACGCCGTTTGCACGGCCTACATGGATGCCATCAAGGCGTTACCGGCCATGGTCGAATGGGCCGACGCCGGACGGGCCGAGCCGTGGACGGTGGACTTCGATGAAATTTAAGGCCTAGACCTTAAGCGGTGGCAACTTCGCGGCGGCGCACCAGCCACCAGACGATGAACGCGCCGACCAGCTTGGAAGCCGACATCAACGCCACGCCCGGAACCGAGGCGAAGCCCAGCATGCCAAGGAACACGGCGCTGTCGATGGGCGCACCAAGGAACGACGAATACAAAATGCGTTCCGAAAGCGGGCGCTTGGTCACGGTATAGACCGCCCAGTCTGCCATCTCGCTAATCAGGAAGGCGGCGGCCGACGCCATGGCGACAAACGGGTCGGCCATGAAATAGCTGATCACCACACCCACCAGCATGGCCAGCAGGACCTTGTGGCCAATCTCGCGTTGCGCAAAATCGCGGGCCACGAACACGAAACCGACCAGCAACGCCACCGGTGGCCACTGGGTGCCGCCGGGCAGCTCCACCAGCGGCACGACCGAGAACAAAAAGTTCACGGCGACGATGAGGGCAACATACAAAAGGGTATAGCGGTAGTTCATGTTCGGCGTTTTTCCCTGATTGGGGCTATGATGGGCTGGCCCGGATTTAGGCCGCCGGGCGCCAAAACGCAAGCCCAAACCCACAAAAAGGTGTCCATTGCCGAGCCCATCCAACCCCGATATCAAGGCCGCCATCCGCGAAAAAGCCCTTGAGCTGGGCTTTTCAGCCGTCGGCTTCGCCCCCGCCGACCTTGGCGCCGGGCCCGGAGAGCGCCTGCGCCGCTTTCTCGGTGAAGGCCGCCACGCCACCATGGACTGGCTGGCTGGCCGGGTGAATGAGCGCGCCAGCCCGAGGGGCCTGTGGACAGGCACCCGCTCCGTAGTGGTTGTCGGCCTGAACTATGGCCCCCACGAAAACCCGCTCACAAGCCGCCACGAGCACAATACGGGCGCCATCAGCGTCTATGCACAGGGGCGCGATTATCACGACGTCATGAAAAAACGCCTCAAGCAGTTGGGTCGCTGGATCGGCAAAACGTTTGCCTGCGAACTAAAGGTGTTCGTCGATACCGCCCCGGTAATGGAAAAACCACTGGCTCAGGCGGCGGGTCTTGGCTGGCAGGGCAAGCACACTAATTTGGTCAGCCGCAATTTTGGCTCGTGGTTGTTTTTAGGAGAGGTCTTCACCACGCTGGCGATGGAACCGGACACGCCCGAGCTTGATCATTGCGGCGAATGCACGGCGTGCCTTGAGGCGTGCCCCACCGGGGCCTTGACGGCACCCTATGAAATGGACGCGCGAAAGTGCATATCCTATTTGACCATCGAACACGGCGGCGACATTCAACCGGAGCTGGCGGCAAAAATGGGCGACCATATTTATGGCTGTGATGATTGCCTCGCCGTTTGCCCGTGGAACAAGTTCGCCATCGCCAACACCGAACCGCAATTTGCGCCGCGCCCCGAAACGGTTCGCCCGGCTTTAGATGACTTACTGACGCTAGACGATGAAACCTTTAGAAAGCGGTTTTCGGGCTCGCCCGTCAAGCGCTCGGGCGTCGAGCGCATCCAGCGAAACGCCCGGATTGCGCTGATGAATTTCAAAAATGGCCCAAAGCCCTGAAGTCTTGTTTGGCGACCAAGGGCTTGGCGACCTATACTCCCACCATGCGCCATACACTGAAAACCCTGCTGTTGTTGATTGCGTTTCCCGCCGCCGCCATGGGCCAGGCGCCGGCAGAAGTGCCAACACCACTGGAACCGCTCAGCACTTTCAGCGATTGTGAAACCTGCCCCGAGTTGGTGGTCATTCCGGCGGGTACGTTCACCATGGGCGCCAACGAACGCCACGCGTCGGAAAACCCGGCCCTTGAAGTGACCATTGCCAAGGCGTTCGCCATTGGTCGTTATGAAGTGACGTTCGATGAATGGCAGGTGTGTTTCGATGCCGGGGCCTGTGGCGAGGAAATGCCCGATGACCACAAGTGGGGCATAGGGCGGCGCCCGGTCATGAACATTTCGTGGTGGGACACCATCAAATATTTGCGCTGGCTAAGCAATGAGACAGGACAGAAATACCGCCTGCCGACGGAGGCGGAGTGGGAATACGCCGCGCGCGCCGGCACCACCACGGCATACAGCTGGGGCGACGAAGCTACCGGGCTGGCGCTGGGCAATTGCCGTGATTGCGGCGCCAAGATCAGCCACCAGACGGAACCGGTGGGCAGTTTTCCACCTAACCCGTGGGGCCTTTATGACGTCCACGGCAACCTTTGGGAATGGGTAGCCGATTGCTGGCACCCCACCAATGAAGGCGCGCCTGCCGATGGCTCTATCCGGCTTGCCGACGAATGCCGCGAACGGGGCATGCGCAGCGGGTCGTGGTATTATTTTTCAAAGAACCTGCGTTCCAGCTGGCGGTTCAAGAACGATGCGCGCGTGCGCAGCTACGGCATCGGCTTTCGGGTGCTGCGAGAAATAAAATAACCAAATAAAACAAGAAGGGACTCCATCCCCATGAACACCCCCCGTCCCGACATTATTATCGCCAGCGCCCGGCGCACCCCCATTGGTGCGTTC
>CBFCYL010000052.1:0-15132 GCA_965602455.1 uncultured Thalassospiraceae bacterium
GGAACGGCAGGCCTGGGTAAAGGTATCGACCGACTGGTCGCGCGGTATCCATCCGGCCTCGAAATGCACTTCGGCGGCACGGCGGTAATCGCGGGTCAGGAACGCCATCATCAGCTCGGCCAGGTGGCGCCTCGTCGGTTTGTCCAAACGGCCCATGATGCCGAAGTCCACCGGCGCCAGGGCGCCCGTTGCGGTTACGAACACGTTGCCCGGGTGCATATCGGCGTGGAAAAAACCGTCGCGAAACACCTGCAGGAAAAAAGAACCGGCGGAATGTTCGAGAATTTTCAGCGGGTCATGACCGGCAGCCTTTATGGCGGGGACATCCGACATGGATATACCGTGGACGCGCTCGGTGCACAGCACGCGCCTGAAAGTTTTCATCACCGGCAAAGTTCGCCGCCAATTCGTCCGCGGCGGCGGCCTCGAAGCGCAGGTCCATTTCCATGTTGACCGATTGCTGTAATGTTTTGACCACCTCAACCGGTTTCAGGCGGCGATACTGGGGCCGCGTGCGTTCCACCAGGTGTGCAATCCAGAAAAACAGCTCAAGGTCTTTTTGAAAGGCCGCCTCGATACCGGGGCGCAACACCTTGACCGCCACCTCATGGCCGCTTGCCGTGGTGGCAAAATGCACCTGGGCGATAGAGGCCGCGGCAATGGCGGCGTCATCAAAATCGGTGAACAGTTCGGCCACCGGTTTGCCCAGTTCGGCCTCGATATCGGCCCGTGCCTGCGACCCCGCAAACGGCGGCAGCTTGTCCTGAAGCCCCGAAAGGTCGGCCGCCAGCTCCTCGCCCAACAGGTCGGAACGTGTCGACAGCATCTGGCCCAGTTTGATGAAGCTCGGCCCCATTTCCTGAAGCGCCTTGGCCAGGCGCTGGCCGGGGCGAGCGCTTTGGTTGCGGCGGCGGAAGGGCGCTGCCATCCAGCCCAATGCTGGCGGCGCACCCAACGCTTCAAGAATGAACAGCGCGTCAAAGCGCGCTAAGGTGCGCGCAATGGTAATCAGGCGGGCAATATGGCCGATGCTTTCAAAAAAATGGGTCACGCGCTTTGCCTCGGGTTAATCAGGTGCGCCAGGCGGAATGGATACAGCTGATTCCGCCCGAAAGGTTGGTGTAGGAAGCAACGTCCAGCCCGGCGGCCTCTATCATTGCCTTGAAGGTTTGCTGGTCGGGAAAACGGCGAATGGATTCAGCCAGGTATTGGTAAGATTCCCGGTCCCCAGCCACCATTTGGCCGAGCCACGGCAGCACCGAAAAAGAATAGGTGTCGTAGATTTTATCCAGCCCTTTTAACGCCACCTTCGAAAACTCAAGACACAGGAAATGTCCGCCCGGCTTGAGCACACGCCGCGCCTCACTGAGGGCGCGCTCAACATGGGTGACGTTGCGGATGCAAAAAGCGGTGGTGTAGGCATCGAACGTGTCGTCGCCAAAGGGCAGGTTCTCGGCATCGCCCTGGGTCCAGGTGATGCCTTTCAAAAGCCCGCGGTCGATTGCCCGGTCGCGGCCGACACCCAGCATTTCCTCATTGATATCCAGCACCGTGACCTCGCCACCGCCGCCATTGAGAAAACGAAAGGCGATATCGCCGGTGCCGCCGCCCACATCCAGCAGCTTCATGTCGGCACGCGGCTGGAGCCTGGCGATCAGGTCGGCCTTCCACAGGCGGTGCACGCCGAGGCTCATCAGGTCATTCATCAGGTCGTATTTGCCCGCGACCGAGGAAAAGACCTCACCCACCAGTGAGGCTTTTTCGTCCTCACCGACGGTGCGACGGCCAAAATGCGTGGTTTTGTCCTTCGGCGGACTTTCGGATTTATTAGGTTCGCTCATGACCGAGACCATAGCCGAAGCGCGCCCGAGTGGCTACTTTAAGCGCATGCCAGAATTGCCTGAAGTTGAAACCGTACGCCGTGGCCTGGAGCCCGTTATGAAGGGCGCCACCATCAAGCGCGTACACCTGCGCCGTAAGGATTTGCGCCGGCCTTTCCCCCGTGGCCTTGCGCGCGCGCTGGAAGGCCGCCGCGTGGTGGACGTGGCGCGGCGCGCCAAGTATCTGCTGGTCGGCGTTGAAGGCGGTGCGGTGTTGATCTGGCATCTCGGCATGTCAGGGGCGGTGCGTATTTTCAAGCCCGGCGAGGCCATGCCCCGTGCGGGCAAGCACGACCATGTGCAGTTTGACCTTTCCAGCGGCGCACACATTGTTTTTACCGACCCCAGGCGGTTTGGCCTGATGGATCTTTGTGCGGACGGCAAGCTCGACGCCCACCCCCTGTTAAAGGATATCGGCCCCGAACCGCTTGAAGCCGCGTTTGACGCGGGCGTGCTCCGAGCGCAGTTGAAGGGCCGCCGCGGGCCCATAAAACCGGCTTTGCTGGTGCCCAAGGTGGTTGCCGGGGTTGGTAATATCTATGCCTCAGAAGCGCTATACCGCGCGGGGATATCGCCGCGGCGCGGTTGCGGCTCCATCGGTCCCGGGCGTGCCGGACGCCTTGTGGATGCCATCAAGGCGGTGCTTAAGGCGGCCATTAAAGCCGGCGGCTCGACGCTTAAGGATCACCGCACCCCCGATGGCGGGCTGGGCTATTTCCAGTTCGCTTTCGCGGTCTATGGCCGCGAGGCCGAGGCCTGTCCCGATTGTGATTGTGATGTGGCCAAAACCGGCGGCATTCAAAAACTGGTTCAAGGTGGGCGCGCCACTTTCTATTGCCCAAGACGCCAGCGTTAGGGTAAGGCTTAAGGATCATGAAACTGATAAACCCCACTTACAAAGTGCTACCCCTGTTGCTGGCTATCGCCGTGTTGTTGGCGGCCACCATCAACCCCGCCGGCGCCGCCGAACCGGCACGGTTTTTTTCCGCGGTTGATGACCTGCCGGTGATGGCCGGCTTGGCCGAGGTCGGCGAGGGGGTGCATTTTGAAGGCCCGCAAGGGCGCATTGTCGAGGCCCAGGCCGAGGGCCGCCATAGCCCCACCGAGGTGCTGGATTTCTATGGCGCCACCCTGCCCCAGTTGGGCTGGCGGGTGGTGGGTCGGGGCCAGTTCCGCCGTGAGGGCGAGGCACTAGCCCTAAAGGTCGAGGATTTAGGCGCCGGGCGCGCAAGGCTCAGCCTGTCTGTACGGCCAGCCGCAAACCCCTGAGGGGCCGTTCAGCCGCTGCCCCACCGCAGGCCACGTAAGCGCCCCGAAACCCGCCGATAAAGGGTGATTTAAAGGTTGACGCCAAGCCCCCATCCCCATATAAACCGGGCTTCCGCCCACCGGGGCGC
The DNA here is from genome assembly GCA_965602455.1 of uncultured Thalassospiraceae bacterium. Taxonomy (GTDB): domain Bacteria; phylum Pseudomonadota; class Alphaproteobacteria; order Rhodospirillales; family Magnetovibrionaceae; genus CBFCYL01. The sequence continues at coordinate 3,278 of CBFCYL010000052.1, forward strand.
AGACAAGACAGGTTTTTATTAATGGCTAATCACGCATCCGCTAAAAAGCGCATCCGCCAGACCGCACGGCGCACCGTTGCCAACGGCGCCAAGCGCCAACGTGTGCGTACCTTCATCAAGAGGGTTGAGGCCGCCATTGCATCTGGTGACAAGGGCGTCGCTCAGGACGCCCTGAAAGCCGCCCAGCCTGAAATGATGAGCGGTGTTTCCAGCGGTATTTTCCACATCAACACCATGTCGAGGAAGCTGTCGCGTCTTTCGGCCCGGGTTAAGGCGCTCGGCTGACACGTTGAGATCCAGCCCGGCTTAGTCGGGCCGCAGAACTTTTTGAACTGGCCGCCCATAATTGAGGCGGCCTTTTTATTTTCTCACTGTTTATCCAGCCTTTTTTGCCCTGCCTTACCGGCCTGTGCGGGCCGCACCGTGCCATCGTGCTCACCATTAATCGGCTGGTCCAGCCCGGCCTTAAAATCGTTCGCCCAAAGCGATCTCGCTTTTACAGCAAGGTGTTGTTCCAAAAACTTTACGAAGCCCTAAATACGGTGCCTCAAGGCCGTTGATTTCGGGCATTAAAAAAATATTTTTCCACCGTTTAAAAGCGCACTGTGAATGATGGGGATGCTTTTTAAGGGGGCGCTATGAGTCAAGGAAATTATTTCACTTCTCCCCTCATGCGCGGCTTGAAACTGGTTTGCGACCTAACTAGTATCGGCTTCGCAAACAGGGAGAAGGGGGACACTTCTGTTTTCATCAGTAACGGTAACTAACGCTCTACAACTGCTTCAACGATAATGATGAGAACGCTTCCCTGACCAGCCTGCCAAAACTAAAAAGCTAAAATAAAAAAAGAACGAGCCCTTTGGGGAATGCAATCGGTATAAACGTGCAATGCGTTTGTGTCGGGTGAAAACAACGAAGAGCTTTTAAACAGGGCGTCAAAGCATGAACACTGCGATCCATAACCGACACCACCTTTTGTTGCGCCAAGCAGCGCACAAGGCCGGCGCCGGGAACTTAAGACAGAATACCAAAAAAACCAGCAAAACCGGTGGAAAAACCGCCGCGACACACGAAGGGATTTTCGCATGAGCCGGGGGGCATTGGACGCGCCGACGAACGAGCGCTGGGAAGCCGTATTGACGCAGATGCGCGCCGAAGTCGGCGAAGCCGCGTTCGATAGCTGGCTCAAGCCCATGACCGTTCGCGACGTTAGCGAAGAACAAATCCGCATTTCGGTGCCGACACGTTTCATGCGCGACTGGGTGGTTGCCCATTATGCCGACCGCCTTCAAGACCTTTGGAAGACGAATGTCGAGGTGTTCGTGCAGTCCGATCATGCCGAACGCGACGAAACCGCAACTGTCACCGCATCCACAACTGGATCAGAGCAAAATGCCCCGGGCATGGACCGCAATTCCATTGCCCCCGCGCTTAACCTGTTGAACGCAACCGCCGAAACCAAGGCGCGCGCCGCCATGGATATCAGCGCACCGCTGGACCCGCGTTTTAGCTTCAAAAATTTCGTTGTTGGCAAGCCCAACGAGTTCGCTCATGCGGCAGCCCTCAGGGTGGCCGAAAGTGACACCGCCCAGTTCAACCCGTTGTTCCTTTACGGTGGCGTCGGCCTTGGCAAAACCCACCTTATGCACGCCATCGCCTGGCACATTCGCGAGCGCGACCCGAACCGCACCGTCATCTATATGTCGGCGGAAAAGTTCATGTACCGGTTTATCCGGGCGCTGCGCGAACAGAACACGGTGGATTTTAAGGACCATTTCCGCAACGTCGATGTCCTGATGATTGATGACGTCCAGTTCATTGGCGGCAAGGAATCCACCCAGGAAGAGTTCTTCCACACCTTCAACGCCTTGGTTGATCAGGGCCGTCAGATCGTCATTTCTGCTGATAAATCACCTTCCGACCTTGAAGGCATGGAAGACCGCCTGACCTCGCGCCTCAATTGTGGGCTGGTGGCCGATATCCACGCCACCACCTACGAACTGCGTGTCGGCATCTTGCAGGCCAAGGCCGAAAAGCTGGGCATCGAAGTGCCCAACAAGGTGCAGGAGTTTCTGGCTCATAAAATCACCGCCAACGTGCGTGAGCTCGAAGGCGCCCTGAACCGGGTTGCTGCTCATGCCCAGCTGGTGGGTCGCGAGATTTCGCTGGAAAGTGCTCAAGACGTGCTCCATGACCTGATCCGGGCCAACGACCGCCGGGTGACCATTGAGGAAATCCAGAAAAAGGTGGCGGCACACTTCAATATTCGCACCTCGGATATGCATTCGGCGCGGCGCGCACGTTCCGTTGCCCGGCCCCGCCAGGTGGCCATGTATCTGGCCAAGCAGCTGACCAGCCGCTCTTTGCCCGAGATCGGCCGCAAGTTCGGTGGCCGCGACCACACCACCGTCATGCACGCGGTCAAAAAGGTCGAAGAGCTTTCCGAGCGCGATGCCGGTTTCGCCGAGGATGTCGAGCTGCTGCGTCGTATGCTCGAAGGCTGATCCGCCTCACAAGCCCATCGTTGTTTTAATCCCCGCCCTGGCCCCCTTTTGGTGGTCGGGGCGGTGGTGTTTTTGGGCGTTTTTTTTGGCCGTGCCGGGGTCGGGTCGGGGGCCTTTGGCCGCAGCATTTTTTTGCTACTGCATCACTCCTTAATCGGTTGTTTATAAAGGGCCATTTTAAGCTTGCTTGAGCCAGAAAAGGCTTCGATTTGGGCCCCGCTTTGTTATAATGGCCGAACCCTCTGGGGGGACCATTCCGGACGGCGACAGGCACGCTATTTTGACACGCGTTTTAACAGAGCCTTCGCCCCAGCCGACAGCGAACAACAGCCCCGGACGGACGGTGTCTTCGCCGCCCGCTGGGTGCCCTGACCCCGCAGCGGCGTAGCGGGCAAGCCCACTGGATGGCGTCGCTTAAGTGAATAAGCCGCAAGGCAAAACCAAAATCGGATTTAAGCCAGATCAAAAGAAAGCTGCTGGAAATAATATGAAACTCACCATTGAACGCACCGCCCTCCTGAAGTCCCTGGGCCATGTACAAAACGTCGTCGAGCGGCGCAATACCATTCCCATTCTTTCCAACGTCAAGCTCGCGGCCAAGGACGGCAAGCTGGGCCTGAACGCTACCGACATGGACCTCGATATTATCGATGAAACGGCGTGCGCCGTTTCCCAGCCCGGCGAGACCACGGTTCCGGCACACACGCTATATGAAATCGTGAGGAAACTTCCCGAAGGCGCCGAGGTCGAGCTGGACGCCACCACTGGTGACGGCCAGATGACACTGCGTTCGGGGCGCTCGCGCTTTACGCTGGCGTCGCTCGCGCCGGGCGAGTTCCCGGTTATGGCTGGCGGCGACATGCCGACCACCTTCGCGCTTTCCGCCATGCAGCTTAAGGAATTAATCGAGCGCACGCGCTTTGCCATTTCGACGGAAGAAACCCGCTATTACCTGAACGGCATTTACCTGCACGCCGCCGAGGCAGACGGTGCCGCGGTGCTTCGTGCCGTGGCCACCGATGGCCATCGTCTGGCATCGGCCGAAATTGGCCTGCCCGATGGTGCCAAGACCATGCCCGGCGTTATCGTCCCGCGCAAAACGGTTGGTGAGCTGCACAAGTTGATCGAGGAAACCGAAGGCGAGATCCAGGTTTCGCTTTCGGAAACCAAGGTCCAGTTTGCCTTTGACGGCGTGGTGCTGACGTCGAAGCTAATCGACGGCACCTTCCCCGACTATGACCGCGTAATACCTGCGGGCAACGACAAGGAAATGAAGGTTAACCGCAAGGCCTTTGCCGATGCGGTAGACCGGGTGTCTGCCATTTCCACCGAGAAATCGCGTGCCGTGAAACTGGCCATGTCCTCGTCGTCGTTGGTGTTGTCGGCGTCCAGCCCGGAAAGCGGCTCGGCCACCGATGAGCTGGAAACCGATTACAACGGTGAGAGTTTGGAGATCGGTTTTAATGCCGGTTACCTGTTGGAAATCACGCGCCAGATCGAGGGCGAGGCCATGACCTTGTCTTTGTCTGACGCAGCGTCGCCGACCATCATCCGTGAGGACGGCGACAACTCCGCGCTTTACGTGCTTATGCCCATGCGGGTGTGAGTGAGCGTTTTTTTATGACGGTTGAAAGCCCATCGTGAACTCTAGCGTTAGCCAACGTTTGACCTCCATCGGCGAAGCCGCCAGTGAAGCACGCCCACAAGCAAAATTGACAGTGGCGCGGCTGACGCTCAACCGCTTTCGCAACTATCAACACCTGCGCCTTGATGTCGACGGCGATAGTGTGGTGCTGACCGGAGAAAACGGCGCTGGCAAAACCAATGTGCTGGAAGCCCTTTCCTTTCTGGTGCCGGGTAGCGGGCTGCGCGGGGCAAAATTAAGTGAAATTGTTTGCCGTGATCCGGCGGCGGACCTGACCGTTTCTGACGAAGCGTCATGGGCGGTGGCGGCAACGGTCGAGGGGGGCAATGGCCCCGCGGTCGACCTCGGCACCGGACTGGAAGACAAAAAAGACACCACCAAATCGAACGCGCGCCTCAAGCGTGTGGTCCACGTGGACGCCCAGCCCCAGCGCACACAGGCGGTGCTGGCAGAACATTTTGCCTGCCACTGGCTGACCCCGCAAATGGACCGCCTGTTTCAGGGTGGCTCCGAAGGGCGGCGCCGGTTTCTGGATCGGCTTGTGTTCTCGCTCGACCCGGCGCACGCCGGGCGCACATCGGCCTACATGCACGCGCGCTCCGAACGTCGGCGCCTGCTTAAAGAAAACCGGGGCGACGATGCCTGGCTGGCGGCACTTGAAGAAACCATGGCCGCCAAGGGCGTTGCCGTGGCAGCGGCGCGCCTCGACATGACCCAACGTCTGGCCCACGAATGCGCGCGCCACGCAGGTCCGTTCCCGGCGGCAGGTCTGGCGGTGGATGGCCTTGCCGAAACGTGGCTGGGTGAATACCCGGCACTGGAAGTTGAAAGCCGCCTAAAGGAACTGCTGCACGCATCGCGCGGCTTCGATGGCGCCCAGGAAAGCGCTGCCGCGCACGAGGTTCAACGCGGGCGCCTGCCGCACCAAAGTGACCTTATGGTCACGCACATGCCGAAGAATATGCCGGCGGGCGGGTGCTCCACCGGTGAGCAGAAAATGTTGCTGGTCGGCCTGGTGCTGGCAGCAGCGCGCATGGCGGCAGCTGATGCCGGGCGTGTGCCGGTGTTGCTACTCGACGAAGTGGCGGCGCACCTGGATGAAAAACACCTCGATGCGTTGTTCGCCGAAGTTTTCGATATTGGCGCTCAAACGTGGTTTACCGGAACCGACGGCGCGCGCTTTAAACCCCTGAACGGCCATGCCCGGTTTTTTGAAATTTCACAAGGCGCCATCAGCGCCACCAACTGAACGGAACAGCGAACCATGACCAAGAAACCCCAAAGCGCCGAAAAGATAGCCGCGAAGAAAAAGGACGCCGCCGCATATGGCGCCGATTCCATCAAGGTTCTCAAAGGTCTTGAAGCGGTTCGCAAGCGCCCCGGCATGTATATCGGCGACACCGATGATGGCACCGGCCTGCACCACATGGTTTACGAAGTGGTGGATAACGCCATCGATGAATCACTGGCTGGCCATTGCGACCGCATTATCGTCACGCTGAACGCCGAAGGTTCGGTTACGGTATCGGATAACGGGCGCGGTATTCCGGTGGACACTCATGCCGGAGAAGGCGTTTCGGCGGCCGAGGTCATCATGACCCAGCTGCACGCTGGTGGTAAGTTTGACCAGAATTCCTACAAGGTTTCGGGTGGCTTGCATGGCGTCGGCGTTTCGGTGGTGAACGCGCTATCGAACTGGCTAAAGGTTGATATCTGGCGCGACGGCAAGGAACACACCGTTCGTTTTGAGCATGGTGACACCAAGGAATCGCTAAGCGTTGTCGGCGATGCGCCCCTTACCGAAGAAGGCGAGCCCTATAGCGGCACCACCATTACCTTCATGCCGTCGTCTGGCACCTTCACCATGACCGAGTTTGACTTCGCCACCCTGGAGCACCGCCTGCGTGAACTGGCGTTCCTTAATTCCGGTGTCGCGTTAACCTTGACGGACGCACGCCACGTGGACGGTAAGTCGGTTGACCTTCACTATGATGGCGGCCTGTCCGCGTTTGTTGCTTACCTCGATCGTTCAAAAACGGCACTGCACGACCCCAGTATTTTCGTCGGTGGCGAAAAAGACGACATCGTTGCCGAGGTCGCCATGCAATGGAACGACAGCTACCACGAAACCATGTTGTGCTTTACCAACAACATTCCCCAGCGCGACGGCGGCACTCACCTGGCCGGTTTCCGTGGCGCGCTGACGCGCACCATCAATAATTATTTCAACAAAAGTGGCGCCGCCAAAAAGGCCAAGATTGCCATTTCCGGCGATGATGCGCGCGAAGGCCTGACCTGCGTGCTGTCGGTCAAGGTACCCGATCCCAAGTTCTCGTCGCAGACCAAGGACAAGCTGGTTTCAAGCGAAGTGCGCCCGGTGGTGGAAAGCATCATCGGCAAGGCGCTGGACCGCTGGTTTGAAGAGCACCCCAGCGAAGCCCGGCGCGTGGTGGACAAGATTGTCGAGGCCGCCTCGGCCCGCGAAGCGGCGCGTAAGGCGCGCGAACTGACCCGGCGCAAAGGCGCTTTGGACATGGCATCACTGCCCGGCAAACTGGCCGATTGTCAGGAGCGCGACCCGGCGAACTCGGAACTGTTTATCGTCGAGGGTGATTCAGCCGGTGGTTCCGCCAAGCAGGGCCGCGACCGTTCCAACCAGGCGATTTTGCCATTGAAGGGCAAGATTTTGAATGTCGAGCGGGCGCGCTTTGATAAAATGTTGTCGTCGGCTGAAATCGGCACGTTGATTGCCGCGCTCGGCACCGGCATCGGGCGCGAGGATTTTAACGCCGACAAGTGCCGCTACCACAAAATTATCATCATGACGGATGCCGATGTTGATGGCAGCCACATCCGCACCTTGTTGCTGACGTTCTTTTACCGCCAAATGCCGGAACTTATCGAGCGCGGCTACCTCTATATCGCGCAGCCGCCACTTTACCGCGTCAAGCGCGGCCAGTCGGAAGTTTATCTGAAAGACGATATCGGACTGGAAGACTATCTGGCGTCGGCCGCCGTTGACGAAGGCGCCGTGCTTACCACCCACGATGGCCAGCAAATTGCCGGCCCCGACCTGATGAAGCTGATTGCGGAAGCCCGCGATGTGAAAAAACTGCTTGCCGGTGTTGCCAAGCACGTGCCCATGCACATGGTTGAACAGGCCGCCGTTCTCGGCGCGCTCAACCCGCAGGTGCTGACCGATGAAGAACACGCCGGTGAAGCGGTGGCCTATATTGCCAACCGCATGGACGCGCTGGAAAACGAACTCGAACGCGGCTGGAAGGGTGCTGCGCTGGGTGATGGCGGGTTGAAGCTGGAACGCACGCTTCGTGGCGTTACCGAAACCCACGTGATTGACGCCACGCTGATCCAGAGCGCCGAAGCCCTGCGCCTTGATGGCATGGCCGGCAGCCTGCAAAAGACTTATGCCCGCCATGGCGAAATGATTGCCAAGGAAAAAACCCACACCATTACCGGGCCGGTGTCACTGATCGATACCATCATGGAGCTGGGCAAGAAGGGCCTTGCGGTAAACCGTTACAAGGGTCTTGGTGAAATGAACCCCGAGCAGCTTTGGGAAACCACGCTGGACCCCAACGCGCGCACGCTGCTGCGCGTCAAGGTCGAACACGGCGATGCCGCCGGTGACGTGTTCACCACGCTGATGGGCGACATGGTGGAACCGAGGCGTTTGTTCATCCAGGAAAATGCGCTCAAGGTGGCGAACCTGGATATCTAGATAACGCCCCCATGGTGAAAAAAGCCGACAATAAAACAACCAAGACCAAGCCCACCACAGCCGTTGGTGTGCGCCTTAGACGCGCGCTCTACTGGGCGGCAGTGGCGGGCGTGTGGGGCGTTATTGCCGCGACCGGGGTTGTGGCCGTGGTGGCGTGGGACCTGCCCGATGCCAATGAGGCCATTCGCGCCACGCGCAAACCGGTGGTCACGGTGCTGGCTTCTGATGGCACGGTACTGGCGCGGCGCGGTGAAAAATATGGCCGCCCGGTGGAAGATATCCGCGACCTGCCCCCGGCGCTGGTGCAGGCCGTGCTGGCGACCGAGGACCGGCGTTTTTACGACCATTTCGGTATTGATGTTATTGCCATCGGCCGCGCCGTGGCGGTCAACCTTATGGCCGGCGGCGTGCGCCAGGGCGGCTCGACGCTGACCCAGCAGGCGGCGAAAAACCTGTTTCTTTCACCGAAGCGAACGTTCCGCCGCAAGGCGCGCGAAACCCTGCTGGCGCTGTGGCTGGAGGCCAAGTTCACCAAGGACCAGATTTTCACCATATACATCAACCGGGTTTATTTTGGTAATGGCGTATACGGCGTCGGTGCGGCGGCGCGCCACTATTTCGGCGTCGACGCCACCGAGCTGGACGCTTACCAGTCCGCCATGCTGGCCGCCATGTTAAAGGGGCCGAACAAGTACAACCCTTTTCGCAATCCGGACTTAGCAAAAGCGCGCACCGAACAGGTGCTGGCCAACATGGTGGCAACTGGCTACATGAGTGAAGGCGACGCCACTGAGGCCAAGGCCATCAATGCGGCGAACAAGGCCGCTATTGCCACGCCACCGGACAAGGCGGCTAACATCGGGCTTCATTTTGTCGATTGGGCGCGTGGGCTGGCCGCCGACTTCGTAACCGTTGATCGCGATATTTCCGTCATCACCACGCTGGATTCCCGTCTCCAGCGCGCCGCCGAACGCGCCGTGGCAAGGTTGATGAAAAGAGGCGGCGTGGCCGAAAAACGAGACGCTAACAACGTAGCGCTGGTGGCGATGGCACCCGATGGCCGGGTGCTGGCCATGGTCGGTGGTAAAAACTGGCGCGCCAGTCAGTTCAACCGCGCGCTTCAGGCGCGCCGCCAGCCGGGCTCAAGCTTCAAGCCGGTGGTATATCTGGCCGCGCTGGAAGCGGGGATGAAACCGGAAAGCAAATTGATCGATGAGCCGCTTACCATTGATGGCTGGTCGCCGCAGAACTTCAAGCGCGAACACTTAGGCTCAATGACCATGGCCGAGGCGCTGGCGCGCTCCATCAACACCGTTGCCGTCAAGGTATCGGAACGCGCCGGGCGCGAGCGGGTGGTGGACGCTGCACGTCGCTTGGGGATGGGCGGCGACATGACCAATACCCCGGCACTGGCGCTGGGGGTCAGCGAAACCACGCTGCTGGAACTGAGCGCCGCCTACGCCACGTTTGCCGGTGGTGGCCTTGCGGTGTGGCCCTATGCCATCAGCGAGGTGCACGACACTAACGATGCGGCGGGTGATGCGCTTTACCGGCGCGAGGGCTCGGCGCGCCCGCGCACAGTGGCGGGAAAGCACGTTGTTGCCATGCGCGCCATGCTGGAAGACGCCGTCAACAAGGATTATGGAACCGGCAAGGCGGCGCGGCTTAAGGGCCGCACCCAGGCGGGCAAGACCGGCACCAGCCAGGGTTATCGTGATGCATGGTTTATCGGTTTCACCCCCGACCTGGTGGCCGGGGTTTGGCTGGGCAACGATAACGCCACGCCGATGAAAAACGTTACCGGTGGCACCTTGCCGGCGCGCTTGTGGCGCGATTTTATGGTCGCCGCTGTGCAGGGCACAGCAGATCGTTCGTGGCCCGCCATTCCAGCTGACGACGTGCTGCCAGAACCGGATGGGCCGGGCAGGGCAAAAGGCCCGGGTATTCCGGCAATGATCGAAAAACTGTTCGATAAACTTTTCGGGGATTAAGTTATTTTTTGTTCAGGCGTTGCACGGTCGCCGTGGTCGAGTGGCCCTCGGTCAGTTTTGCCAGCACAATGGTGCCGCCCCAGCCCTTGACCATGTCACCACCAACCACTTGCGCTTCGGTGTAGTCCGCCCCCTTGACCAGCACGTCGGGGCGCAGCGTTTCGATTAACGCGATGGGCGTGTCGTCGGAAAACAGGACCACGGCATCCACCGCTTGTAACGCCGCCAGCACATGGCCGCGCTCAACTTCGCCTTGTATGGGGCGGTCATCGCCCTTCAGGCCCTTGACCGAAACATCGGCGTTCAGCCCCACCACCAGCCGGTCGCAGCTGGCGCGAGCCTGGGTCAACAGCGAAATATGGCCGGGGTGCAGCAGGTCAAAGCAGCCGTTGGTGAAGCCCACCTTGAGGCCCGCCGTGCGCCAACCGGCAACGCGGGCCTCGGTCTCGGCCAGGCCCAGCACCTTGGCTTCAGCAATGTGCAAGGTGCGGTTATTGATGGCGTGGGCCAGCTCGGTGGAGCTTACGGTGGCGGTGCCCACCTTGGCGACCACAACACCGGCGGCAATATTGGCCAGGGCGGCGGCTTCGGTCAGCTCCAGCCCGGCGGCCAGCGCCAGCGCCAACGTAGAGACCACCGTGTCACCGGCACCGGAAACGTCAAACACCTGTCGGGCCTCGGTGGCGATATGCACCGTTTCATTTTTTTTCTGCACCAGGGTCATGCCGCGCGCGCTGCGGGTCGCCAGCACCGCGCTGACGCCGCATGTCTTGATGATGTGCTGTGCGGCGGCTTCGACCTCATCGTCGCTTTCGGTGGGAAGGTGGCTTGCTTCGGCCAGCTCTTTCTTGTTTGGCGTAATAACATCGGCGCCTTTGTATTTGGCAAAGTCTGTGCCCTTGGGGTCGACCACCACATGCGCGCCTTCTGCTTGCGCCGCCTTGACCAGGGTCTTGATGGTGGCGGCGTCCAGCACGCCCTTGCCGTAATCAGAAAGCACCACCGCGCCGCGCCCTTTTATGGCCTCTTTCGCCATATCATTAAGTTCACGCCTGGCGTCCGCATCAATGTCGCCCGAGCCTTCGACATCGGCGCGCAGCATTTGCTGGGTGGCGGCGATAAACCGGGTCTTGATGGTGCTGGGCCGCTCTACCGTGACCGCAAGGCTGGCCGCCATGCCTTCCAGGACCCGGGCCAAACGGCGAATTTCCTCGCCCGCGCCGTCGTTGCCAACCAGGGCAACAAACCGCCCGCGACCGCCGAGTGCAGCAATGTTTGCCGCTACGTTTCCGGCACCGCCCAACATGACCTTTTCGTGGGCCACGCGCAGCACCGGAATGGGGGCTTCCGGTGAAATGCGCTCGACCTCACCAGAGACATAGCGGTCTAACATCACGTCGCCGATAACCGCAACGCCGGCGCCTTTAAGGCGTTCAACATGGCTGGCGCTGACGGCGAAAGAAGGGTTTGGTTTTTTGCTCATGGCATGGCCTTAAAATAAGCGATGGTTTTTTCTAGGCCCGCCTTCAGTTCAATCCCCGGTTCCCAGTCCAGCAGTTTTTTCGCCAGCCCAATATCGGGGCAGCGTTGCATGGGGTCATCGGTGGGCAGTTCTTTGAACGCCAGCTTGGATTTTGATCCGGTCATGGCAATGACTTGCTCGGCCAATTCCTTGATGGCGAACTCGCCGGGATTGCCTAAGTTCACCGGGCCAATGGTGCCATCGGGCGCGCCCATCAGGCGCACAAAACCTTCAACCAAGTCATCGACATAACAAAACGACCGGGTTTGCATGCCATCACCGTAAATGGTGATGGGTTCGTTCGAAAGCGCCTGCATGATGAAATTGGAAACCACGCGGCCATCATTGGGGTGCATGCGCGGCCCATAGGTATTGAAAATGCGTGCCACGCGAATTTCCAAACCGTGCTGGCGGTTGTAATCAAAAAAGAGGGTTTCGGCGCAACGCTTGCCTT
>CBFCYL010000053.1:0-14234 GCA_965602455.1 uncultured Thalassospiraceae bacterium
TCAAGTTCAAGAAGCTCGCCGGTGGCGGCTATTTCAAGATCATCAACCGCATGGTTCCGGCTGCGCTTCGGCGTCTTGGCTATAACGATGTCGAGGTCGAGGAAATTGAACGTTACGCGCTGGGTCACGGCTCGCTGAAATCCAATCACGGTGCCATCACCCACAAATCGCTCGCCAACAAGGGTTTCACCGACGACGTGCTGGATCTGCTTGAAGGTGCGCTCAAGGATGCCTTTGATATCAAGTTCGCGTTCAACAAATACGCGCTGGGCGAGGCGTTTTGCACCGACACACTGGGCATAACGGCCGAACAGGCCAATGACGTTTCCTTCGACATGCTGACCTTTCTGGGTTTCAGCAAGAAAGCCATCGATCAGGCCAACACGCACGTTTGTGGCGCCATGACGCTAGAAGGCTCGCCGCACCTGAAGGACGAACACCTTGCCGTGTTTGACTGTGCATCGCCGTGTGGGCGCATTGGCAAACGTTCGCTCAGCGCCGAAAGCCATATCCGCATGATGGCGGCGTCTCAGCCGTTCATCAGTGGTGCTATTTCCAAAACCATCAACATGTCCAACTCGGCGACCATCGAAGATTGCAAGGAAGCCTACCTGCTTTCATGGCAACTGGGGCTCAAGGCCAACGCGCTGTATCGCGATGGTTCCAAGCTCAGCCAGCCGTTGAACGCATCGTTGCTGGACGACGAAGTGTTTGACGACGAAGAAACCACGGCTGAATCCCTTGTTGCGGCCAACAACACAGACCGTGCCGAAATCATCGCCGAACGCATTGTCGAGCGCATGGTGGAACGCGACAAACTGCCCCACCGGCGCAAGGGTTACACCCAGAAGGCCATCGTCGGCGGACATAAGGTTTACCTGCGCACCGGTGAATACGAAGACGGGCGCATTGGCGAGGTCTTTATCGACATGCACAAGGAAGGTGCTGCCTTCCGTTCACTGATGAACAACTTTGCCATCGCCATTTCCATAGGCCTGCAATACGGCGTGCCGCTGGAAGAATTCGTCGAGGCCTTTACCTTCACCCGGTTTGAACCATCGGGAATCGTGGAAGGCAACGACACCATCAAGATGTCCACTTCCATTCTCGATTACATCTTCCGTGAACTGGCCGTGAGCTACCTTTCCAGGAACGACCTGGCGCACGCCAAGCCCGCCGACATGATGCCCGACGCCATGGGCGCTGGTCATGACGAGGGCGACCTGAACACGGTGGAAGATGCCATCCAGACCGTTTCGCGGTTGACCAGCCAGGGTTATGTGCGCTCGCAAACGTTCACCGTTATTCGCGGTGGCGCGGGCGACAAGGCCGGGGCTGCCGCTGCTGCGGTGGCGCAACAGGTGGTCGAGCCGCTGGATATCGACGAGCCGATGACCGCCTTTGCGGGCGGTGGTGGCGGACTATCGGCCAGCGTGCCGCAGGCCCTTTCCGGCGGCGTCGCCGAAAGCACCGGTGGCGGCACCCTCAGCGTCGAGACAACGTTGGTGGAAACCGTGGACATTCACGTTGAGCGCGTGCGCGAAGCGCGCATGAAAGGCTATGAAGGCGACAGCTGCCCAGAGTGCGGCAACTTCACGCTGGTGCGTAACGGCACCTGCCTGAAGTGCGACACCTGCGGCGGCACGACAGGATGCTCGTAATGACGAGCACGACGGAATGCTCATAAGACGCCCCTGCCCCGCTTAGGGGAAAACGGGAGGTGTTGCGAACCCTTATGTTTTGCAGAGGAACCCCAGACTCCTCCCTGGGAACTTGGGGGGGCCAGACGGTAGAAACCCTATGGCCCCCCTTTTCTTTTTTTCCTTATCCGATTGGGCTATGGTGCGGGCTGACCCGCAACCTCCCCAAGGAGCCTTCATTCATGGCCGATATAAACGCCCGCCTTGCCGCGCTTGGCATCGAAATTCCCGAGGCCCCCACCCCGGCGGCCAATTACGTACCCTATGCCGTCACCGGCAACACGGTGGTGGTTTCAGGCCAGTTACCGATGCAAGGCGGCGAGATGAAATCGCTCGGCCACCTTGGCGACGACGTCAGCATTGAGCAGGGCTATGAAGCGGCCAGGCTTTGCGCCATCAACCTTATCGCCCAGGTCAAGGCAGCCTGTGGCGGCGACCTGAACCGGGTCAGGCGCGTCGTGCGCCTCGGCGGGTTCGTCAGCTCAACGCCCGCTTTCACCGACCACCCGAAAGTCATCAACGGCGCATCCGACCTGATGGCCGAAGTGTTCGGCGACGCCGGGAAACACGCCCGCGCCGCCGTTGGCGTGGCGGCACTGCCGTTCGGCGTTTCGGTTGAGGTTGAGGGCCTGTTCGAGATCGACTGAAACCCCAATACCCCCCCTAAAAACATGGCACGGCTTTTGCTTCCCTAAGTTCTGATGGTTGCCGGGAAACCCTTTCTCGCACCGCGATACCGGGGGAGTGAATTCATGAAAATAGACGCCAGCACCATGGTCGCCAGTGCCATCGCCGACATGCGCAACGCCGCCCTGAAGGCCGCCGAACAGAAAACCGAGAGCGTTACCGCAGCCGCCGCCAGCACCCGCGATGAAAACGCGCCACCCACCTTTCATGAGCGGCGTGAAAACGACACCAAGCTGGAAGCGATGCAGGGATCGACCGCCATCGACCGTATTCGCGAGGTCGGCCTGAGCGCCTATGCCGAGGAACTGCATAAGGAAAAACTGGCGGAAATGCGCCGTGAAATCCTCGCCGCCATGGGCCTGACCGAAGACATGCTGAAGGAAATGTCATCCGATCAACGATCCACCATCGAAGACATGGTGGCCGCCGAAATGCGCAAACGACTGGCCGCCATGAGTGAGATGGAAAACAGCGAAAGTGAAAAGAACCCCCGCGACAAGGAAATGGCAGTCGCCATGATTAACCGCCCCAAGGGGACCGGCCCGGGGCTCGGCGTGCTGATTGCGCTTCAGGAAGTTGAGGCCGCCAGCGAGGGCCCTGAAGCCCAAAATGGCCCCAAAGACAAACCTGAAAGCGAGCCTCACAACCCAGAGGCCGGGTAATTTTTGCCGGGCTGACCTTTTAACGACGTTTTTTGCCGGGTTGCGAACGGCCTAACGTTTGGCTTGCCGCGGCAACGCCCGGCCACCATATTCAAGCCATGCCCGACGGATCAGACCCCTTTGAAGCCACCATCACCCCCGCCATCGACGCGGTGGACGCGGTGGCGTGGAACGCCTGTGCGGGTGAGGACAACCCGTTTTTAAGCCATGCATTCCTCTGCGCGCTGGAACAAAGCGCCGCCGTTTCGCCCGAGGCCGGTTGGCAGGCGCAGCATATTTTATTGCATGACCCGGCAAGCGGCGACCTGCTGGCTTGCGCGCCGCTATATCTAAAAGCCCATTCAAACGGCGAATACGTGTTCGACTGGAACTGGGCCGAGGCTTATGAGCGCGCCGGTGGCAGCTATTACCCCAAGCTTTTGTCGGCGGTGCCGTTTACCCCGGTCACCGGGCCGCGCCTGTTGGTGGCCGATGACGTTTCGCCTGCGCTTCGCCTTAAACTGAAAACCCGCTTGGTCGAGGCCTTGGTGGCGGTGGCAACGCGCCTTGGGGTTTCGTCGCTGCACGCTAATTTCCTGAATGATGATGACGCGCGGGCTTTTGCTGCTGCCAACTTTGTGCCGCGACGTGGTTTGCAATACCACTGGCAGAACCGGGGCTACAAAACCTTTGATGATTTTCTCGCCACCCTGACGGCGCGCAAGCGCAAGGCCATCAAGAAAGAACGCCGCGCGGTTGAGCAAGCGGGCGTAACCATCAGCCGGTTTTGCGGTGACTCCATCAGCGAAGCGCATTGGGACGCCATGTATGGCTTTTATGTCGATACCGGCACCCGCAAGTGGGGGCGACCATATTTGAACCGCGAAACCTTTCGCCAACTGGGAGAAACCATGGCTGAACGGGTCGTCATGGTGATGGCCGAACGTGACGGACGTATCATTGCCGGGGCCCTTAATTTTGTCGGTGGCGACGCCCTTTACGGGCGCTACTGGGGTTGCAGCGAACACGTGCCATACCTGCATTTCGAAGTTTGCTACCACCAGGCCATCGAGGCCGCCATTGAGGCGGGGCTTGCGCGCGTTGAGGCGGGCGCGCAGGGGGAACATAAAATAAGCCGCGGCTATTTGCCGGTCGAGACGCACTCGGCGCACTGGTTTATCGACCCCGGCCTGAAAGCGGCGGTGGAGAACTTTACCCAGATGGAAGGCCGCGCCGTGGAGCACGAAATGAAGGTGCTTTTGGAAGACAGTCCTTACAAAGACGCGCTAGACTGACGCATGAACAAACGATTCTCTGTATTGCTGATTTTGGTGACCGCTGCGCTGGTGGCTACAATGGCGCCCGCGACCAAGGCAGTCGCGGTGCCGATTAACAAATGCGCGTTGTTGCAACGCAATTCGGTGGGCCCCGATGTGCTGATGAACCGCTGCGCGGTGTGCATGCAGATCAAGGTGGAGCGCCGCAGGCCGACTTCAGGCACGGCACCAACCATGCGCGATTACACGTTACCCGGCGGCGCCAGACAGCCGATGCCGTTCAAGGGCCCGGGCTCAACACGCGTGCTCAGCGAATATGCCTGTAAAGGCCCCCTGCCGCCAAAGAAGCTGCAATAAAAATCGGTCAGGTTATTTAACGACAGCAGGCACCGTGGAGCGGCGCTCCTTGCTGGGCAGGTTTTTCTTTATCTTTTTCTTTTTTGGTTTTTTCGGCGGTTCGGGGTAGCTGAACGCCACCTTGCCGTCGATAATTTCGACGCGCACCAAACCACCCGAAGCCAGACGCCCGAACAGTAACTCTTCCGACAACGGACGCTTGATGTGTTCCTGGATAACACGGGCCAGCGGCCGGGCGCCGAACTTGGCGTCGAAGCCCTTTTTGGCCAGCCATGCGCGTGCTTCGTCGGAAAGCTCAATATCGACAGCGCGTTCGGCCAACTGGGCTTCCAGCTCGATGATGAACTTGTCCACCACCCTGACCATGACTTCCGGTGAAAGGCTGTTAAAGCCGATGATGGCATCAAGCCGGTTGCGGAACTCGGGCGTAAACATACGCTCGATGGCTTCCTCATCGTCGCCTGAGCGCTCTTCGCGCTCAAAGCCGATGGCCGGCTTGGCCATTTCGGCGGCCCCGGCGTTGGTGGTCATAATCAACACCACATTGCGGAAATCCACCGACTTGGCGTTGTTATCCGTCAGCTTGCCGTGGTCCATCACCTGCAACAGGATGTTGAATAAATCCGGGTGTGCCTTTTCAATTTCATCGAGCAGCAAGACCGTATGCGGTTGCTTGTCCACGGCATCCGTCAGGATTCCGCCCTGATCAAAACCGACATAACCCGGCGGCGCACCAATGAGGCGCGAGACCGAATGACGCTCCATGTATTCCGACATGTCAAAACGCTGCAATTCCACGCCCAGCGTCATGGCCAGTTGGCGCGCGACTTCCGTTTTGCCGACGCCGGTGGGCCCGGAGAACAGGTAACAACCGATGGGTTTTTCCGGTTCGCGAAGGCCGGCTCTCGCCAGCTTGATGGAACTGGAAAGCGCCTCGATGGCCTTGTCCTGGCCGAAGACCATGGTCTTGAGGTCGCGATCGAGGCTTTTCAGAACCTTCTTGTCGTCACCCGATACGCTTTTCGGCGGAATGCGCGCAATCATGGCGACCACTTTTTCGACGTCTTTCACACCAACGGTTTTCTTGCGCTTGTGTTCGGGCAGCAACATGCGCGACGCACCCACTTCATCGATAACGTCGATGGCCTTGTCCGGCAACTTGCGATCGTTGATGTAACGACTGGAAAGCTCGACCGCGCTTTTCAGGGCGGCGTCGGTGTAGCGCACCTTGTGGTGCGCTTCGTAATGAGGGCGCAGGCCCTTGAGGATTTTGATGGTGTCGTCAACGGAAGGCTCATGGACATCTATTTTCTGGAAACGGCGCACCAAGGCGCGGTCTTTTTCAAAATGCTGTCGGTATTCCTTGTAGGTGGTCGAGCCCATGCAGCGCAGCAAACCGGAAGCCAGCGATGGCTTGAGGATGTTACTGGCATCCATGGAGCCACCAGACGTGGCCCCGGCGCCGATAACGGTGTGGATCTCGTCAATAAACATAACGTTATGAGGGTCGTCTTCAAGTTCGCGGATAACCGCCTTGAGGCGTTCTTCAAAGTCACCCCGGTAGCGCGTACCCGCCAACAGGGCGCCCAGATCCAGCGCCCAGATAACGGCTTCGGAAAGCACGTCCGGCACATCACCGCCGACAATGCGCAACGCCAGCCCTTCGGCGATGGCGGTTTTGCCAACGCCGGGGTCGCCAACAAACAACGGGTTGTTTTTGGTGCGGCGGCACAGCACCTGCACGGTGCGCTCAATTTCAAGTTCGCGGCCAATCAACGGGTCGATACGCCCGGCCTGAGCCTTTTCATTAAGGTTCACGCAATAGGCATCGAGCGCTTCGCGGCCCTTCTTGACGGTTTCATCTTCGTCATCATCAAGCCCACGCACGGTGCGTTGATCGGTCATTTCCGGCGTTTTGGCGATGCCGTGGCTGATGTAATTAACCGCATCAAGGCGTGTCATGTCCTGGTCTTGCAGGAAGAAAACGGCATGTGATTCACGTTCCGAAAACAGCGCCACCAAAACGTTGGCGCCGGTTACTTCTTCGCGGCCCGAAGACTGCACATGAATGATGGCGCGCTGGATAACACGCTGGAACCCGGATGTCGGTTTGGGGTCATCGGGGCCTTCAAGCGGCGTCATCACCAGTTCTTCCTCGAGAAAGGTTATCAGGTCCTGGCGCACTTGGTCTTCGTCCACACCGCAGGACTTCATCACTGCAATGGCGTCGGTGTCTTCGGTCAGCGCCAATAACAGGTGTTCCAGCGTGGCATACTCGTGGCGGTATTCGCCGGCCGAGGCCAGTGCGCGATGCAGCGTTTGTTCTAGGTTGCGCGATAACATGGGCTCAGGCGTCCTTTTCAATGCTGCATTGCAGCGGGTGCTGATTCAGGCGCGCCATTTCCATGACCTGCGTGGCCTTGGTTTCGGCAACTTCAAATGTGTAAACACCGCACATGCCAACCCCTTTTTGATGAACGTGAAGCATAATCTGCATAGCCTCTTCGTGCTGTTTGTTGAAAACACGTTCCAGCGCCATGACAACAAACTCCATCGGTGTGTAGTCATCGTTCAGCATCAGGACCTTGTACATGGACGGCTTCTTGGTCCGCGGCCGGGCCTTGACGGCAAGGCCGGTATCGGGGCCATGGTTGGCGCCGTCTTCGTCGTTCTTGTCGGGGCCGCCTGAATGGGGGTTCACGGGAAATCTCCGGTTTGGGGTCGAATCTATCGCTGTTGATCCATAATAGCCGCTTGTTCGTGGCCGGGAAAAGGCCGGGTGGCATTTTTGGCCGCCCGCCTTAGGGTTATATGGGGCCGGGGGCCGGCCGATGCCAGTGGGAAAACACGCAACCCATTGAAAAATATCAAAAGAAACCCATCACCATCGGCGCGGCACAGCGGCGGCGATTAACCGTTTATTATCGCCCATGGGTCAAAATGAGACCCACAATAACAATAATGCCGCAAAGCCCTATAAACACTTCAAAAAAAGGGGTTAAATGGCCGTCATCGTTTGAGGGGAATGACCGTCTTGCCGACAAGCATCCTGTTTTCAGCCAAGAAACGCCTGGCCCCGTCCCTTGCCGGGCTGGTGGCGCTGGTGAGTGCGGTGAGCATAGCCATGGCCGGGGTGCTGGCGTTGCCGACAAACGCCGAGGCTAAATACGCCGCCTACATCATCGACGCCAATTCCGGCAAGGAATTGCACGCGGTCAACGCCGACACGCGAAACTATCCGGCGTCGCTGACCAAGATCATGACCCTTTACCTGATGTTCGAGGCCATCGACAAAGGCCGCATGAACCTTGACGACCGTATCGTCTTTTCGCGCCGCGCCGCGCGCCAGCCGTCATCGAAGCTGGGCCTGAAGGCCGGGCAATCCCTAAGCGTCGAGGATGCCATCCTGGCGCTGGCGGTTAAATCGGCCAACGACGTGGCGTCCGCCGTTGCTGAGCACATGGGTGGCACGGAACGCAAGTTCGCCCTGAAGATGACCGCCAAGGCACGCCAGCTGGGCATGACGCGCACCACCTTCCGCAACGCCTCGGGCCTGCCGCATCGGGCCCAACTTTCCACGGCGCGCGACATGGCAACGCTGGCCCGCGCCATGATCCGCGACTTTCCCCACCGCTACGGCTATTTTTCCGAAACGCGCTTTCGCCATAACGGAAAGATACACAAGACCCATAACTCCCTGCTGACATCGTATGAAGGCACGGACGGCATCAAGACCGGCTATATCCGCGCTTCCGGTTTCCAGTTGGTAACATCGGTCAAACGTGGCAAGCAGCGCCTCATCGGCGTGGTGTTCGGCGGCAAGACCGCCAAGGTGCGCAACAAACACATGACAGCCCTGCTCAACAAAAGCTTCGCCAGGCTCGACGCGGCCACCGCCGGAAAAACGGTTGCTAAGGCGAAAGCTAAAACAAAGACGAACGCCAAGACGCCAGTCGAAATGGTATGGGGTGTTCAGGTGGGCGTATACCGCCATAAGGCACCGGCCAAGGACATGGCCCTGCGCGCCATCGACGTTGTGCCCGAGTTGCTGGCCGAAGGCCGGGTCACTATTTCGCCGCTCAAGCAAAAAAGCGGCCGCGTGTTGTACCGCGCCCGCATCGTCGGCTTTGAAAAGCGCGTCGCTTTCCGTGCCTGCAAGGCACTGGAACGTCAGCGGCTGGACTGCATGGAATTCCAGAGCCCGGCCATGCTTGAAGTGGCCATGCGCTAGACTGTCTTAAATATCATTCGGTAATGTCACGCCACTGAGCGCCAGCGCTGCGGCAAGCTGCGCCTTCAGGCGCGCAAGTCCCGCTTCAGTATCGGATTCACAACGCGCCACCAAAACAGCCTGGGTGTTGGAAGCACGCAACAGCCACCAGCCGTCTTTTGACTGAACGCGCACGCCATCGATGTCATTAACTTCAATGTCGCTTTGACCCCGAAGGCGCTGTTTGACCTCGTCGACGACGGCAAACTTGCGGTCTTCGGCGCAGTCAAAACGAAGCTCCGGCGTGTTGACCATCTGCGGTAGGTCGTCACGCAACCCGGCGAGGCTCTTGGTTCCCTTGGCAACGATGGAAAGCAGCCGCACCGCCGCGTAAACCGCGTCGTCATAACCGTAGTAACGGTGCTTGAAGAAAATATGGGCGCTCATTTCACCGGCCAGCGGGGCGCCGGTTTCCTGCATCTTGGATTTAATAAGCGAATGGCCCGTCTTCCACATCACCGGCTTGCCGCCCATGGCAGCAATGGCGTCAAAAAAGACCTGGCTGGCCTTCACATCGGCAATAATGGTGGCGCCCGGTTCATCGGCCAGCACCTCGGCCGCCAGCAGCACCATGATCTGGTCGCCCCACAACACGCGACCAAGGCCGTCGACCACACCGATGCGGTCGCCGTCGCCATCGAAACCAAACCCTAAGTCACAGCCCTTCTCGGCCACCAGCGCCTTGAGTTGCTCTAGGTTTTTTTCCACCGTCGGGTCGGGGTGATGGGCTGGAAAGGTGCCATCAATTTCGCCGTTGATAATGAAATGCTCGCCGGGCAGCGTTTTGCACAAAGCGGTGACCACATCACCCGCCGCACCATTGGCCGGGTCCCATGCAATTTTTAACGGACGCTCGCCTTCATAATCCTTCAACAGGCGCTGGACGTAATCGGCAAAAACATCAACTTGTTCGGCGTTTCCGGCCCCGTCAACAAACGCGCCTTTGGCCGCCACCGCACCCAGTTTCTGGATGTCGTCGCCGTAAAAAGATTTTCCCTTAAGCGTAATCTTGATGCCGTTGTATTCGGACGGGTTGTGCGAACCGGTAATCATGACCGCCGCATCCACACCCAGCGTGGCACCGGCGAAATACAGCATCGGGCTGGGGCCAAGGCCAACGCGCAACACGTCAAGCCCGGATGCGGTTAAGCCTTCGCACATGGCCGCTTCCAGTTGCGGCGATGAATGACGACCATCATAGCCCAGTGCCACTTTTGCTCCACCGGCGTCCCTGACGAAAACGGCAAAGGCGCGGCCAACGGCGCGCACGTCGTCAACTGAAAGTGTTTCACCGACGATGCCGCGAATGTCGTATTCACGTAGGATAGTGGGGTCAAGCCTGTGGGCGGGCGCAGGCATATCTTAAGCGCCTTGCGGCGATACTTTTGAACGGCCGATGCAAGAGTATTCAAACCCCGCAGCGGCCATTTCATGGGGTTCGTAAATATTGCGCAGGTCGACCATGACCGGCTTGTTCATGGCGGCCTTGACGCGCTCGAGGTCGAGCCCGCGAAAGGCGTTCCATTCGGTGATGATGGCCAGTACATCAGCACCCTCAACCGTTTCGTAGGTCTCATCGCACCAATGCACACCTTGCATCAAGGCCTTGGCTTCGTTCATGCCTTCGGGGTCAAACGCGCGCACGGTAGCACCCCCGGCAATAAGCGCCGGCACGATATCGAGGCTCGGTGAATCGCGCATATCATCCGTGTTGGGCTTGAACGTCAGGCCGAGCACGGCAATGGTCTTACCTTTAAGGGAACCGCCCGCCGCCGCCTCGATGCGATCCGCCATGGCGGCCTTGCGCTTGGTGTTAACTTCCACCACCGTTTCAACAATGCGCAACGGCGCGCCGACATCCTGCGCCGTTTTCACCAATGCCAGCGTATCCTTGGGGAAGCACGAACCGCCATAACCGGGCCCGGCGTGCAGGAACTTGCGCCCGATGCGGCCATCAAAGCCAATACCCTTGGCAACATCGTGAATATCGGCATTCACTTTTTCACAAAGGTCGGCGATTTCATTGATAAAGGTAATCTTGGTCGCCAAAAATGTGTTGGCGGCATATTTAATCAGCTCCGACGACGTGCGCGACGTAAACATGACCGGCGTCTCAATCAGGGAAAGCGGGCGATACAATTCCTTCATCACATCCTTGGCGCGCGCACTGTCGGTACCAATAACCACGCGGTCGGGGTGGGTAAAATCAGAAATGGCGGAACCTTCGCGCAGGAACTCCGGGTTGGATACCACGTCGAATTCAGCGTCTGGGCGTTCTTCGCGGATAATGCGTTCAACCTCATCGCCGGTACCAACGGGAACGGTGGATTTGGTCACCACTACCGTATAACCCTGCATGGCGGCGGCGATTTCCTTGGCGGCTGCGTAAACAAAAGACAAGTCCGCATGACCATCGCCACGCCTTGCCGGTGTGCCGACGGCAATAAACACGGCGTTGGCATTACCAACGGCACTGGCTAAATCTGTGGTGAAGGTCAGCCGTCCGGCGCGCACGTTTTTGTCCACCAGATCATCGAGGCCCGGTTCGTAAATGGGCATGATGCCAGCGTGCAGGTTTTCAATCTTCTTGGCGTCCTTGTCGACGCAGACGATATCCAGACCGAACTCGGAAAAACAGGCCCCGGAAACCAGGCCGACATATCCGGTGCCAATCATCGCAACGCGCATGGATGGAATCCCTCTACCGCTGGCAGGTTTCTGCCGGTTTGCTGCCAAAAGCAGGTGCCGTTTTGTAAGCGATAGGGGGCGCGCTGGCAAGGACTTGGGGGCAGATTGGGGGCATAAATCGGCACAGATCGCGGTTTTTAGGCGGCTGCTTCTCTACGCGTCTGCCCTCGGGTGAGCTCAGGCCTGCAAATAGGCGCTGTTGGCGGCAACAAAACCGGCCTGCGTGCCGCAGTCGAAACGATGGCCCGCAAACAGCAGGCCACGGAATGGGGCCTCGCCGATGGTCGCGGCGATGGCGTCGGTCAGCTGGATTTCGCCCCCCGCCCCCTTGCGTTGACCATCAAGGTGGGCAAACACAGACCCATCGAGGATATAACGCCCGATAACCGAAAGTGTCGACGGCGCGGCCTCGGGTTCGGGCTTTTCAACCAGCCCCCTGGCGCTGACCATACTGCCTTCGATTTCCGTCACATCAAGAATGCCGTATTTATACGTCTCGGTGCGCGGAATATCTTCAACCGCCACCAGATTGCCGGTTCCGGCATAAGCATCCACCATCTGTTTGAGGCAGCCGGGCTTCGCCAGCACCATGTCGTCGGGCAGCAGCACCGCAAAGGGGCCATCACCAACCACATCGCGTGCGCACCACACCGCGTGGCCAAGCCCCAAGGGTTTATCCTGCTCAACGAAATGCACGGTAGCGTCGTTTAACGTTGCGGCGCGCACGGCGTCCAGTGCTTCGGTTTTACCGCTGGCCTCGAGATATTTTTCCAGTTCCGGGTTGGCAGTGAAATGAGCTTTTATGAGATCGCGGTTGTGAGCGCCAACAACGAACACAAAATTGTTGATGCCCGCCTCGATGGCTTCTTCGACGCCGTATTGCAGCAGCGGGCGATCCACCACCGGCAGCATTTCCTTCGGCACCACCTTGGTTGCCGGCATGAAGCGCGTGCCCAGCCCGGCAACGGGAAAAACAACGGTATTGATGCCATTAGCCATAAGCAGGTTCCAGTGGTTTGGTGAAGCGCCCTTGTGCCACATCCTGAGCCATTAAGCCAGCAACCCGGCCTGCCTGGCGCGGCGCGTGACATTGCGCGTGTAAAGCACCTGAAAAATGATGAACGGCACAAAGACCCATGCCCGAAGTTCTCCCGGCACCGAAATAATGACCAACGCGCCTACGCCCTGCGCCGCCACCATGGCCAACTGAAACGTGGTCACCTGCAAATGGCTGGCCCCGAGGCGGTTCATCAATTGGTAAAGGTGACTGCGGTGGGCGCTGGTCACCGGCTCGCGCGCGCGCAGACGTCGGAAAAAGGTAAACGCCGTATCCCAGATAAAATGAAAGAACAGCAGCGGCATAACCAGAAACGATGTATGAGACTGATCAAAAAGCGCGGCAATAATCGCCATCACGGCAAAGACGAAACCCAGAAACTGGCTTCCGGAATCGCCCATAAAAACCCTGGCCGGGGGAAAGTTCCAGAACAGGAAACCCAATGCCGAACACGCAACGATAATAGAGGTCAGATAAACAAACGAACTGCCCTCGATAAACGTGACCAGCGCAAACAATAACGCCACCACCACCGCCGTGCCGCCCGCCAGTCCATCAAGGCCATCCATGAAGTTGTAAGCGTTGGTCAGGCCGATAATCCACAGCAACGTCACCGGCCACGCCATCAGGCCCAGCTCCACGGTGCCGACAAATGGCAGTTGCAGCCGGTTGATTACAATGCCAAAGGCCATCACCACCAGCGCGGCCACGACCTGGAACCCCAGCTTCGCCGCAAAGCCCATGGAGCGCAGGTCATCAATTATGGAAAAAGCACCGATGGCCAACGCGGCAACAATAAAACCAATGAAATGCGGCTCGGCGATGCGGCTTTCATTACCGAAAAAATACAACAACAAAAGGCCAATAAAATACGTCACCACAATGGCAATGCCGCCCGAACGCGGGGTCGGGCGGGTGTGTGATGAGCGCTCATTGGGGGTGTCGAGAATGCGCACCCGGCGCATGATGACCCATGTCAGCAGTGCCGACACTAAGGTCAGTAAGGCACCGAATGCCAGATGGTTGAAAAAGGCTGCTGCCGACATGGTGGTTCCGTTTGCTCCAGCTTGATGATGGTTGCATCAGTGTTCTTTGTGCCACATGAACCCGGTGCCCGCAATCGGCCCTCACAACAGCCAGGCGTTAACCCAGCAACACATCGCGCGCCCGGTTAATCTGTTGGGCGAGGTAATCCGAACCCCCCTTGTCGGGGTGCAGCCCGGCCAACAAGCGGTGGTGTGCCGCCTTGATATCCGCCGCACTGGCACCGGGCTTGAGGCCGAGCACACGATACGCCTCATCGCGACTCATGGATGTCGATCCGCCCGCGCCCGCCTTTTCACTGCCACCACCGCTGCGCGCCCCACGGGTAAAGGAACGCACCGTATAAAGCCCCCCGGCCAGCCGCGCCAGCCACATCAGCACGGCGGGCAGCGCCACCACGGCGGCCCACACCCGTCCGCTGAGCACCAGCCATGCCACGCCGACCAGCGCCGCGCCCACAGCCAGCCATTTCAGCGCCTTGATGAGCGATGCCGTATCGGCCTGCACATAGGC
>CBFCYL010000054.1:0-14164 GCA_965602455.1 uncultured Thalassospiraceae bacterium
CCAAAAAGGTGACCATGTCTTGGTGATGGATGGACTGGTAAAGCGTTTCGGCATCACCACCCGGAAAATCACAACGTGCGGTGCCAAAATCGGGCATGAATAAGGTATCGCCAACAAAGGCGGCGTCACCGAACACATAGGTCACGCAAGCGGGCGTGTGGCCCGGCGTTTCCATGACGCGGCCTTCCATTTCACCCAGCGCAATGGCATCACCCTCGGAAAACAAGTGGTCGAACTGCGAGCCATCAGTCGCGAAGTCATCGTTTTCATTAAACAGGCCCCTGAAGGTTTCCTGCACCAACGGCACCTTGGCGCCGATGCCGATTTGGCCGCCCAGCTTTTCCTTGAGGTATGGCGCCGCGCTTAGGTGGTCGGCGTGAACGTGGGTTTCCAAAATCCATTTCACGTCCAGCTTCTGGGCCTCGGCGTATTGGATTACCTCATCGGCTGAGCCGGTCGTGGTGCGGCCTGACTTGGGGTCGTAGTCCAGCACCGGGTCGATGATGGCCGTGGCCCGGCTGGCCGGGTCGGTGACAACGTAGGTCACGGTGTAGGTGGCGGGGTCAAAGAAGGCCTTGATTGCTGGGGTGGTCATGGTGCGTTCCTCTTTTCCACAAATGTGATCATTTAATGCTTGATATATTAGATAAACCTTATATATATAATTGCAACCCCCGGGGCAAATAAACCGCCCAGAAACGGGAAATGCAGTAAAAACAATATGTTGGAGATATCATGAGCATCAAATCCATCGACCCCCAGACCCTCAAAGGCTGGCTTTTAGAAGATAAGGCCATTTTGGTTGACGTGCGCGAACATGGCGAGGTTGCCCGCGAACGCATCCCCGAAGCCCACCATATGCCGCTTTCCCAGTTTAACCCCGATGGCCTGCCCGAAGCGGGCGGCAAGATCGTGGTTTATCACTGTGCCAGCGGCGGGCGCACCGGCCAGTTCGGTGCCCAGTTGGCTCAGGTATCCCAGGCGGCGGACGATGTGTTTCATCTCGCTGGTGGCCTGATGGCGTGGAAGATGCACGGTTTAGAAACCGCGGCCTAACCAACAGAACCGAGCGACACCATTAAAGCAAAGGCCCGTTCCTTCGTATGAAGGGGCGGGCTTTTTCTTTTTAGGTGCAGGCAACCGTGGGCGCTGCGCGGCCAATACGCCATAAGGCGGAATCCACCCGTTCGCGACCCGCGACCTCTAGACCCGGCAGGAAATCCACGCCCGCCTGCGCTTCCAGTGCGTCCAGTGCCAGCACATGATCTTCCAGCCGGGGGCTGGTTTGGGTGTCCGTATTGGCCATCAGCACCGCCAGCGCGGCGAAGGTGCCATCTTCAAGGTGGACCACCCATACTTTATAAAAACACGCCGGTATGGACGGCAGGGCGGGCGCCGTCGACAGGTAAAGTGGCGATCGCATGCCATAAACCCCGGTGATGATCCAGAGTCGGGAAAAAACGTTCTTTTGGATCAGGGTGTGCGCAAACCCTTCGGCCTTGCGCCAACGGCCGCGATTAAACGCTGGCGCCTGGGGAACGATGGCGGAATACAGAAACGTTTGTCGCCATGCGTTCGCGCTCCATTTCATGTCCCGGGCCGCCACAAGGTGGCCGCGGTCAAAGCCGCTGCCTTTATATGCATCGGTGCTGGCCTGATGGGCGTCCGAAAGGGTGGCTATTTCCGGGTCCGGGACGAACCATGACGAGCGTCGTTTTTCGTTCGTTGCCGTTTCCAGGTTCCGCGCGCTCATGGTGTGGGCGACATAACGGGGGATGCCGCGTTGTACGTCGAAGGCGACGGCAAAGAAGGGTTCGCGCCCGCCTTCCTTGCACAATAATTTCGCCGGGCGTTCGCCCTGCCGTTGGCGGACTGGCGCTTGGCCAGCCGCAAAAACCGCCCGGCAGCGTTCCAGCGCCGACAAAACCGGCACCGGGCCGGATGGCGCTGGCATGAACGCCGCCAGCAAAGCCGTGAAGGCAATAACGGCCACGGCGGTCACTGTGGCCATGGCAGCTACAGCAGCCATCCAATGATGGCCTTTAGGCTTCCGCAGGGCGGGCGAGAGGGGGAGGTCACGCAACATCAAGGTCATAACGCTTAAATGGACATGAAGGAACGGTAATCACACTAATTAAACGAACCTTATCCAATAATACCCTTAAAACGGGTAAACAGGCAATTAACGCCAGCACTTCGGGCCCTGAGAAACTGGCCTCATGGCGGCCCTGGGTGCTATGAAGGGCGCGGTATGCCCTGCTGAAGGGGGTGGATCCAGGCGGTGAATGAGGCCATGAATACAAACAAAACCAGCGCACCCGAACCGGCACCCGATGGCCAGATGGCGCCCGGCCTTTACGTCATCGCCACGCCCATCGGCAACCTGGGCGACATTACCCAGCGCGCCCTGGAAACGCTCCGCGCGGTGGATGCGCTGGCCACCGAGGACACGCGGGTCACGGCCAAGCTGCTGACGCGCTTCGGCATCGCCAAGCCGAGCCCGATGTTTTCCTGCCACGACCACAACGAAGCGCGCGCACTTTCGCGCATCCGTGGCCTGATTGAAGATGGCCGCGCCGTGGGGTTGGTTTCGGATGCCGGAATGCCGGGTATTTCCGATCCCGGATTCAAACTGGTCAGCACGCTGCTGGATGAAGGCGTTCGTGTGGAGGTGTTGCCCGGCGTCAACGCCGCAACCATGGCGCTGGTGGCATCGGGGCTTTCAACGGCCAGCTTTACGTTCCTTGGTTTTATCTCGCGCAAAAGCGGCAAACGCAAAACCCAATTGGAAGCGGAGCGCGAAAGCCCGCACACGCTGGTGCTGTATGAATCACCGCACCGCCTCGGCGCACTTTTGGCCGACGCCTTCGAGGTGCTGGGCGATCGCAAGGCGACGGTGGCGCTGGAACTGACCAAACGGTTCGAGCGTTACCACCGCGGCCCATTATCCGAGCTGGCGACAGAATTTGAAGGCCAACGGCCCAAGGGCGAGGCCACGGTGGTCATAGATGGGCTGTCGCGTGAAATGGCGCGTGAAACGGCTCGCGAGGCGAAAAAAGAGGCCCGCGAAACGCACAAGGAAGCGCACCCCAGCAAGTACCGGGAAAAAACGGATGGTAAAAAGCCGTGAGCAAGCGTGCAAGGAATCAAACAAGTAAAGCCGCGCCATCAAGGCAGGATAAACGCGCCTTGTTTCTGGCCCGGCTGGGAAAAATATTTTCTGTTTCACCGCGGGAAGCCGAGCTGCTGGCCACGGTGAAATTGAAAAGCTCGGTCCGCATCAACCGCCTTTCGCCATTGTCGGTTGATGAAATCCTTTCCGGGCTGGGGGCCATTGGCGCGGAGTTGGAACCCATCCCATGGTGTCCGGACGCCTTTTTCCTCATCTCTGACAAGGGCGCCATTGTCGCCAGCCATTGGTTCACCGATGGCCACATTTACATCCAGAACGCATCTAGCCTGATCCCGGCACTGGTGCTTGGTGTGCAGGCCGGTGACAGGGTGCTTGATGTTTGCGCCGCGCCGGGCGGCAAGACGGCGCACCTTTCGGCCATCAGTGGCGGGGATGCGGAAATATGGGCCAATGATTCATTGCGCATCAAGAAACTGCAAAACGTGCTCGAAACTTTTCATGTGCCGAACGTTCACCTCAGCGCCCACCCCGGGCAGTTCATTGACCGGAATCTCGAAGGCCCGTTTGACCGCATTTTGCTCGATGCCCAGTGTTCGGGCGAGGGCATGATGAACCTCGGGCAATCGGACGCGCTGCGTCATTGGTCGGAGGAACGCATCACCAAGATGCGTTATTTGCAGCAAAAGATGCTAACCGCAGCGTGGAAAGTTTTGAAACCCGGCGGCGTGCTGGTTTATTCCACCTGTACCTTCGGCCCGGAAGAAAACGAAGCCCCCGTCAGCCGCCACCTCAAGCATAACGATGATGCTGCCATTGAACCCATCGAGCTGGATGTGATGGG
The DNA here is from genome assembly GCA_965602455.1 of uncultured Thalassospiraceae bacterium. Lineage (GTDB taxonomy): Bacteria > Pseudomonadota > Alphaproteobacteria > Rhodospirillales > Magnetovibrionaceae > CBFCYL01. The sequence goes on from CBFCYL010000054.1 coordinate 3,975, forward strand.
ACGCAGCGGCGGGTTGAAGTCATGGGCCGGGGAAAGCTTTAGCCCTGAGCTGTCCAAAGCCATGCGCATCCAGCCCAGCGAATTTATGGAAGGGTTTTTCGTTTGCCGGTTAAGGAAGGCGCCTGCTTGATCAACTCTTGGGCCTAGGCGGCGGGTTCTGTCGTTTTGGCGATGTCGTATGCACCGCCGATACCGGTGATCTCGTAAATGGGAACCGGCTGGTCCATGCCCTTTAGCTTTACGTTCAGGTTTCCAGCGGTGAAGACAACGTCGCGAACCTCATCAAAGGTTGTTTCGGATGCGAAAATCTGGCCGCCGCTGGAAATTCCCTCAATCCGGGCCGCCAGGTTGACGGTACTGCCAATGACGCTGTATTTAACCCGCGCCTCAGAGCCGATGTTACCGGCCACTGCCTCCCCCGTGCTCAGGCCGATGCCCATTGATAAATCGGGCAAGCCAATGTCTTTAATTTTGGCGTTCACCTCGGCCATCGCGTTTTGCATCTCGATAGCGCAGGCAACGGCCCGGGCGGCATCATCAGGCTTTGTAAGGGGCACACCGAAAACAGCCATCAGGGCATCGCCGATGAAGTTGTCGATGCTGCCGCCATGCTTCATGACGATATCTGCCATGGTTCCTAAAAATATATTCAGGGCATCAACCACTTCTTCCGGCGGCCAGGATTCCGCCAACGGGGTAAAACTTCTCAGGTCAGCCATGAGAACGGTGACCTTGCGACGTTCACCTCCCAAGGTCAAAGGGCCGTCGTGGTTTAAGGCCGCTTCCGCGACTTCGTTCGTAACGTACCGGCCGAAAACCTGTTTGATGAATTCATTACGCAGATAGAGGTCTTCATAAGCGCGACTTTTTTCCAGGGTAAGCGCAAGCTCGCCGGCAATTTGCGAAAACAGCTCAACGTGCTGGTCGCGGTAAGTATCCGGTTGCAAGCTTGAGAAGAAAATGAAGCCCGTAACCTTGCCTCGCGCCACCAGCGGGCACGTCAGGCTGGAGCGGATTCCCTCCAGCATCACCGAGCGGGTCGACCGCGAATTCGGGTGTTCGTCCAGATAGGATTCCAGATTGTTGATGATTCTGGGCTCTCCAGCCTCGGCGATTGCCTCCATGCCCGAGTCATAAAGAAGGGCCGTATATCCTTTGTCCACATACATGGGCTCGTAATTGGCGCGCGCCCACGGCCAGCGAACGGTGGCTTCCTGCTTATCATTTTTTTCAATCAGGGCGACGCTGATCCGGTCGTAAGGGATGATTTTTTCAAAATGCTCATAGACGTGGTCCAGCACCTCATCAAAAAACATACCTGCGTTAACGCGCTCGGTGATTTCGCTGAGTGCCTTGATTTCGGCGTAGGTATGGTCGAGGCGGCTGCCGACCGCGATAAGCGCATCGCCCATTTGTTCAGTGGTTATGGGTGCCGTGTTTGAGAACTCACGTTCGTTGCCACTGGGCGCGATATCGATCGCTGCGCGTCGGAAAATCTGCGTTCGCCGATCATCGCCTTCGTGCAATTCCTGATCCTGAAGTTGTTCCTGTAAAGCCAGAACCAATTGGTTTTGTGAATCCAAACGACCCTCAAGCGCGGAAATTTCCGAACGCAAGCGGCGTATGTTTTTTTCTCTTTCGGTTTCATGATCAACCATCGAAGCCCCCTACGATGCGTTTAGGGCGATAAACCCATTGCATGATTTTTAGAGGTTGGAGCTGTAAACGTAACCCCTTGACCCTGTTATGGCAATCCGGGACAGGGTAACCTTAAGATAGCCACGATCAAGGTTGTTTTAAACCGTGGACTATTAAATCCCCGCCAACACCCACCCGGCCAGCCAAAGCGTGCCCAGCGTGTGAATGGCCAGTGTCGTCTTGATGGCCGCAACAATGGGCGCGCGGCGTTCCTTCAGGGTTTGGTTTATACCGCCTGCAATGGCACGCGTCGCCGAACGGGCAAAAACCAGCAACACAACGGGCAGGGCAACCGCCCATGGTGAAAGCCAGTCGAAGGCGACCATGCCGACCACCATGGCTACCGCCAGCACATGGAGAAAAAAGTATAGCGCTGCTGTTTTTTTAAAACCCAGCCGCACCACCAATGTGCGCTTTCCGGTCTCGCCATCGGCGGCGGCATCCGGCACTTCATTAACCAGTAAAATCAGCGCCGCCCAGATGCCGATAACCAGCGAAAGCACTGCCGCACCCGTATCAACGCTTGCCGATTGCAGCCACGCCGCGCCCAATAGCGGAATGGGGCCAAAGCCGATGCCGACGGCAAGTTCGCCCAGCCCGCGTCCGGCCAACGCGGCGCGCGGCGATGAATACAAAACACCCAACGCAATGGCGCCCGCGCCCAGCGCCAGCACCGGCCAGCCCTTGAGCGCCGCCAGCACCAGGCCGACCATTGTCGCCAGCACCAACAGCACGGCACCAAAACGTGCCATTTGCGCTCGGCTCAACACGCCGTTCTGGATAAAGCGTGAGCCGCCGGTGAAAGGAAAAATGCGCTCAACGTTGACGCGGTCGGTGCCACCCATGTCATCGTAAACATCGTTGAGCACGTTAATGCCGCCGTGAGCCAGCACCGTGGCGCCCAGCGCCAGCGCAAGGGCCGTTCCATCAAGCGACCCGCTGACGCGCCAGCCCCAAACGGTGCCCGCCAGCACCGGCAAAACAGAAACCGTCAGGAACGCCGGGCGCGTTGCCAGCATCCAGCGTTGCAACCGTCTGGCAATGCCGGGTTGGTTCAGGGTTGCAGCATCCGGTTCCGTCATGGTGATGCTTTCGTGAGCAAGCTTGCGAGGGATTAATAAGCCTTGGCGAAAATAGCGTCGATAGTCGCGGGCTTGCTGGTCACCACGCAAACACCTTCCTTGCCGTCTTGATCATAGGGCAGGCATCTTATGGTGACGCTCAGCGCCTTCAGGGCTGCTTCGCTATCAGTGTCGCCACACCATTTGGCGCGCACGAAGCCCAGCTTGGCGGAATCCTCGGTGTCGAAAAAAGCCTTGAAGGTATCGAAGTCGGTAATGTCGGTGACCAGCCGGTCGTCGCTTAAGGTTTTGGCTTCTTCAAACAGCTGTTTCTGGATGGCCTCCAGGTGTTCCGGTGCGGCGCCGACGAAAACATCGGTGTCTTGCGGCCCCTTGGCCGCGATGTCGGTGCGCCGGGTGAGCATCACGGTGCCCTGGTCCATGTCCTTCGGCCCCAACTCAACAATCAACGGCACGCCCTTTTTAATCCAGCCCCAGCGTTTTTCACCGGCGTTGATGTCGCGCTTGTCTACATGAGCGCGCACGGGCTCTCCAAATGCGGTTTCCTTGTTCAGCCGTTCGGCCAGTTCTTTGGCGGCAGGCAGCACGCGGGCGGCGGCTTCGTCGTCGCGGGCTATGGGTAAAATAACAATCTGGTGCGGCGCCACGGTTGGCGGCACGCGCAGGCCGTCGTCATCGCCGTGGGTCATGATAAGGGCGCCAATCATGCGCGTTGAAACACCCCACGATGTGGTGTGGACCAAGCTTTCGCCGCCGTCCTTGTCCTGATACTTGATGGAAGCGGCCTCGGCAAAGTTGGTACCTAGGTAATGCGACGTTCCGGCCTGCAACGCCTTGCCGTCCTGCATCATCGCTTCGATGGTGTGGGTTTCAACGGCGCCGGGGAAACGTTCGCTTGCTGATTTTTCACCGGGAATAACGGGAATGGATAGCCATTCCTCGGCCAGTTTTTGATAAACCTCCAACATGGTGGCGGTTTCGTCGCGGGCTTCGGCCTCAGAAGCGTGGGCAGTATGGCCTTCCTGCCACAGGAATTCCGTTGTCCGCAGGAACATACGCGGGCGCATTTCCCAACGCACCACGTTGGCCCACTGGTTGATCATCACCGGCAGATCGCGGTACGAACGTATCCACCGCGCGAAGCTTTCACCGATCATGGTTTCCGAAGTCGGGCGCACCACCAGCGGGCTTTCCAGTTCGCCGTCGGGCACCAGCTTGCCGTCCTTCATCACCAGGCGGTGGTGGGTAACCACGGCCATTTCCTTGGCGAAGCCTTCCACGTGGGCGGCTTCTTTTTCAATCAGCTCCAGTGGAATAAAAATGGGGAAGTAGCAGTTTTCATGGCCGGTTTCGCGGATGCGCTGATCGAGGCGCTTTTGCACCCGCTCCCAGATGCCATAACCCCACGGCTTGATGACCATGCAGCCGCGCACGCCGGAGTTTTCGGCCATGTCGGCTTCCCGGATGACCTCCTGGTACCAGGCGGGGAAATCGTCGGCCCGGGTAACGCTGAGCGCGGTGCGGGCTTTCTTGGGCTGGTTCTTTTGGGGCTTTTTATCGGACATGGTCTCTATCGTATCGGGTATTGTTGCCATGAAATCAAGAGGCGAAGCCGCCGTTATGGCTTTTTATAGCGTGGACCAGCGTATAGGGGGGCAAAGGCCCCTTTTTTTCTGTATTTTTGCCCCGATGGGCTCTATTAAATGCAGGTGCCTCCAAAGACCCCAAGTCGGGATAGACAGGTGGCCCCAACTTCGAGTATCCATCTTGCGCAAAGCACAACAACCTGGCGGTACCCTCAACCGCATACAAAACAAGAAAAAAACAAATATAATGAAAAACGCATCAAGGGATCTTATCTGGGAAAATAACAACGGGGGAAACCGAAGGAGAATAAAATGTTTCCCAAAATGACCGCCGCCAACATTTTGCCCGCAGATGGCTATGCCGGAACCCTGATCGGCCGGGCGTGGTTTCCCGGACTGACGCCGGGGCCGTGCGTTGTCGTTATCCGCGAAGATGGCGTCCATAACATTTCCGGAACCATACCGACGGTTTCCGAACTGCTGAACAAGAAAAACCCGGTAGCATCTGCCATCAAGGCGACGCGCAACTGCGTTAACCTGGGCTCCATTGATGAAGTGCTGGTTAACTCCACACCCGACACGCACGATGCGCTGAGGCCTTATTTTCTTTCCCCCGTTGACCTGCAGGCGATCAAGGCTTGCGGCATGACGTTTGCTAAAAGCATCATTCTCAAGGTGATTGAAGAGCATGCTAAGGGCGACGAGGATAAAGCCAAGGAAATCAGAAAAACCATGGAAGGCCAGATTGGCGGCGAAATTGCCACCGTTGAGCCCGGCTCCGAAGAGGCCGAAAAATTAAAAGAAGCGTTGATTGAACGTGGCCTGTGGTCGCAGTTTCTTGAGGCTGGCATCGGGCCTTACGTTGAGGTGTTCACCAAGGCGCAGCCGCTGTCATCCGTTGGCCCCGGTTCCGAGATCGGTATTCATTCTGAATCCCGGTGGAGCCATTCCGAGCCCGAAGTCGTTCTCATCGTCAACGCCGAAGGAAAGCCCGTCGGCGCCACGCTGGGCAATGACGTCAACCTGCATGATGTCGAGGAACTCAGCCCGCTGTTCCTCAGCCGCGCCAAGGATAATAATGGATCGTGCGCCATCGGCCCGTTCATTCGCTTGTTTGATGAGACATTCACCCTTGAAGATGTTTCCAACCAGCAGATTACCATTACCATTGAGCGCGAAGACGGCTTCATGGAAACGGAAACGTTCTCGATGGCGGAAATGACCCGTGAACTGGATGACCTCGTAGGCCAGACCCTTAACGCCAACCACCAGTATCCCGATGGCTTGGCGCTGTTTACCGGCACCATGTATTTCCCATCGCACACAAGTGCCGGTTCCGCGGAAAACTTCACCCATCACGTTGGTGATATGGTGACCATTTCCGCTCCGGCACTGGGCAAGCTGAGCAACCGGGTGAATACATCGGACCAGTTGCCACCATGGAACTTCGGTATTGCCGACCTGATGAACAACCTGGCACATCGCCACCTGTTTTAGGTTTTCGCTCAAGGTCGACCATTGGGGACGGATCATGAAGTTTCTGCGTTACGGGCCAAAGGGCCGGGAAAAACCGGGCTTGCTGGACGGTGATGGCACGCTTCGGGATCTGTCGGACCATATTCCAGATATTGCCGCCGAGGCACTGACCCCGAAGGGGGTGGCGGCGCTAATGGCGCTTGATCCTTCCGCGCTGCCCACCGTTGAGGGCAACCCGCGCCTTGGGGCGTGTGTTAGCGGCGTTGGCAAGTTTTTGTGCATCGGGCTCAACTATGCGGCCCACGCCCGTGAATCGGGCATGGAAACACCGGCCGAGCCAATCTTGTTCACCAAGGCGACCAGCTCCATTTCCGGGCCCTACGATCCCGTTGAATTGCCACGCGGCTCAACCAAGACCGACTGGGAGGTTGAGCTGGCCGTGGTTATCGGCAAACCGGGAAAGCACATCGCAGAAAAAGACGCCGCAGCGCATATTGCCGGCTACACCATCGTCAACGATGTGTCGGAGCGCGCCTGGCAACTGGAAGGAACCGGCCAGTGGGTGAAGGGCAAGTCGTGCGACACCTTCGGGCCCGTCGGGCCGTGGCTGGTTACAGCGGATGAAATTCCGGACCCACAAAACCTGAACCTGTGGCTGGACGTAAACGGCGAGCGTCGCCAGGACGGAAACACGGGACACATGATCCACGGTGTGATGGCGCTGGTAAGTTATCTGTCCGGCTTTTTTACCCTGCAAACCGGCGATATCATTTCCACCGGAACACCGCCGGGCGTGGGGTTGGGTATGGACCCGCCCACCTACCTCAAGGCCGGTGAAGAGATGCGCCTTGGCATCGACGGTCTGGGCGAACAATGCCAGAAAGTTATTGACGAAGCCTGAGCATCTTTGCCGCCAGCAGGTCTTATTTTTGCCACAGCTATCCCTGAGTATGTGCCTTCAAAATCGGGCTGGTTTGGCACGGGAAAAAGCCATAAGATGGCACAACCATAACAATAATAACTGCTGAAACAAGAACACACACCAATAGACTAATGGGCCGCCCGGACCTGACCTTCCGTGAGGCCTGCAAATGGGATTTAATTTTTAATGCTGAGCACCGTTCAGTTTTTCAAACGTTGCGCGCGCTCTACGGGCCTTGCTGCCCGGCTTGTTGTCGTGTCGGCCTGCCTGCTTCTTGCCCTGGCTGCCCCGCCCATGAAAACGGCCGAGGCTGCCGAGACCAATTTCATCACCATCGCAACCGGCGGTGTAACCGGGGTGTATTACCCGGCCGGTGGTTCCATCTGCCATATGGTCAACAAGGGACGCAAGGATCACGGCGTTCGCTGCACCATCGAAAGCACCGGTGGTTCAGGTGTAAACACTGAAAAGCTGCGCTACGGAGAGGTCGAATTCGGGATCGTCCAGTCTGACATCCATTATCAGGCGCTGCATGGGCAGGAAGGTTATTTGGACATCGGCCCCTTTGAGGAGTTGCGCTCGGTCTTTGCCCTGCATCCTGAACCCTTCACGGTGGTTGCCCGAAAGGACAGCAACATCAAAACCATTCAGGACCTGAAAGACAAGCGCGTCAATATCGGCAACCCAGGTTCCGGCCAGCGCGGCACCATGGAAACCCTGATGAGGGCTATGGGCTGGGACAAAACCATTTTCAGCGAGGTTTACGAGTTCAAGGCATCTGAACAGTCACGCGCTTTGTGCAGTAATGACATAGACGCCATGGTTTTTACGGTTGGCCACCCCAATGCATCCATCACCGAAGCGGCGACATTCTGCGATAGCATTCTGGTCGACGTTTCCGGGCCGGAAATTAGTAAGCTTGTCGCTAAAAACGACTATTTTCGCCATGTTATTATTCCGGGTGACATGTACGAAGGCACCTCAACCCCGACCCATACTTTTGGCGTTGGGGCAACGTTGGTTACCACATCGCGGATAGGCAATGAAACGGTTTACCGGGTTGTGAAATCGGTTTTCGAGGACATGGACACCCTGCGCAACATGCACCCCGCCTTCGCTAACCTGAAAAAGGAAGACATGGTCAGCGGAGGGCTTAGTGCACCGCTGCATCCCGGAGCCGAACAATACTTTCGCGAGGTCGGGTTGATCAAGTGATGGTTCGGTAACTGCCGATCAGACAGACTGAGCGCCATAATAAAGATTTACCGTGTGCCGGGCTTCGGCAAAGAACAGCCAGCGTTCAACCACCACACCAGCACCCGCCGACAACACGGCCAGGACGGCCAGCGCCGTTGCGACAAGATCACCAGTAAAATAAACGCCAAGGCTTAACACCAACGGTGTGGCAAACAGCAGCACCTTGGCAATGGTGCGCAGTTTCCGGCTGTGCTTTTGCGCCACCTTGAAGCCCATTTCCTTGAGCAGGTAGTTGTCGCTGGAATGCGGTGCATCAAGTGGGCTGACACGCCCACCATCCACGGCGATGGCGGAATTGGCGGTGGCCAAGCTTTGAGTGGTATCGATGAAATGCCAGTAGACATATTTAACCACCCAGGCCAAAGCCACGGCAATGATGGACAGCCCCTGAATGGCGTTTTCCGGCGCGCCGAACGCCAAGCTCAACGCGCTCAACAGCAAGGTGCCGGTCATGAAGGAAAGCGTCAGGTAACCCGGCAGTGTCCAGCTGTTGTGCCACTGGTGAATGGTTTTCAGTGAACGGTAAATCATCGCCGTGGCCATGACCGTTAACGCCGCCAGCACCGCCGTGGTGATGCCCAGCATGCCCCATATGCCTTGTGTGTTTTCAAAAAACACCCAGCCGATACCCAGCCCACCGGCGGGAATGTAGGTGATGATGGCAAGCACGCCTTCGCGCGACAGCCAGCTTGAACGCCACTGCGTCACCGCGCGCCATGCGCGCTCGGGATGACCGAGGTGAAAGGTGGATGCCATCAGGCCCGCTGATATGAGGCCCAGCGCAATGATGAGGCCCGTCAGGCCGAACCAGCGCTCAGCAGGCAACATTCCAGCCGCACCGAAAACTCCCATTAATGCCAACAGGCCATAACCGGCGCCGGAAGCGGTGGTGAAAAAGATAACCGAAAAAGCGGGATGCATATTTGTGTTCTCCGGTTTCTTTAGCGCGACAGCGTGTTATCGACCCACGAAAGGAAACCTTTGCGCAGGCTTACGGGTTCGAGTTCGGGTTGAGCGCCAATGTCTTCGCCGTGGTGGCGACGGGCACGCGGCGGCAGGTAGCTGTTGGTCGGCTTGTAGCCCAGTTCCGGCATCAGGGCGCGACCGGCGCGGTCGGCGACCAGTTGCGAAACTTTTGAATCAGGGTCGCCCAGATCACCGAAATGGCGCGCCCCGGCGGGACACGTCAGCACACAGGCGGGCTGGCGGTCTCTGGGCTCCAGGGTTTCGTTGTAAATGCGGTCAATGCAAAGGGTGCATTTTTTCATCACGCCTTCGTCTTCGTCAAATTCGCGGGCACCATAGGGGCATGCCCAGCTGCACAGCTTGCAGCCGATGCACTTGTCGGTGTTGACCAGCACGATGCCGTCTTCAACGCGTTTGTAACTGGCGCCGGTCGGGCACACGGTTACACAGGCGGCGTTTTCGCAATGCAGGCACGAGCGCGGGAAATTAACGGTCATGCCGGGACCACGCCCGCGGTCGACCTCGAACGAATGCACGCGGTTGAACCACACGCCATCGGGGTTGGCGCCATAGGGCTGTTGGTCGGTCAGCGGTGCCATATGGCCGCCGGTGTTCCATTCCTTGCAATTGGTGGCACAGGCATGGCAACCGACACAGGTGTCGAGGTCAATAACCAGGCCAAGCTTCTTGTTGGTGTGCCGGGGAAGGCTGGTCATGTTATTTGCCCTCCTTGTAAAGCTTCTGCTTCAGGTCTTTTCCGTAATGCAGAATATCCGGCGCCTTTTCAAAGCTCGCCGGCTTGGCGACGGGTTCAAACTGCGGCCATGTTTCCTCGAGCTCGTTCGGGTCGGCCTTTTCGATTTTCACCCGCAGGTCAAACCACGCTGCCTGTCCGGTTACGGGGTCGGAGTTGGAATAACGGTAGCCATCGCCGCGCGCTGGCAGCAACTCGCTGATAACGTGGTTCAGCAGGAAGCCTTTTTTCGCTTCCGGTGCGTTGTTGGCCAAATTCCATGCGCCCGAGCGCTTGCCGATGGCGTTCCATGTCCACACCGTGTTGGGGTTGACGCCGTCCATCAGCGCGACCTGCACGCGGATTTTGCCGTGCGGGCTGGTCACCCATGCCCAATCGTCGTCAACAAGGCCCAGTTTTTCTGCCGTGCCGCGGTGAATGTACATGCGGTTGCGGTTGGTAATCTGGCG
>CBFCYL010000055.1:0-14041 GCA_965602455.1 uncultured Thalassospiraceae bacterium
ACGCTCACGCTGGTACGCGACCGCTTAGGAATAAAGCCGCTGTATTGGGGCACTCGCGGCGGTCATTTCTTTTTCGGCTCCGAGCTGAAAGCCCTGATGGCGCACCCTGCTTTCGGGCGCGAGGTGGATACCGGCGCGCTGGCCAGTTACCTGCGCTTTAATGTGGTTCCGGGACCGCATTCAATTTTTAGCGGCGTGAAAAAGTTGCAGCCCGGCACCATGCTGACGTTACGTCCGGGCGCGGAACCTGAAACCACCACCTATTGGTCATTGCGCGACATCGCCGCAGACGGCCAGCGAAACCCTGCTTCCCTTTCCGACGGTGAAGCCGAAGAAGAACTGGACCGTTTGATCCTCGACGCCACCCGGCGACGCATGGTCTCGGACGTGCCGTTGGGGGCCTTTCTTTCCGGCGGCGTCGATTCATCAACCGTGGTTGCCGCCATGCAGGCCGAGAGCACCAACCCGGTGCATACCTACACCATCGGCATGGATGTAGAAGGCTACAACGAGGCCGAGGCCGCCAAGGCCATCGCCGCGCATTTGGGGACCGACCACACCGAGCTTTATGTCACGGCCGACGATGCTCGCGATGTCATTCCCGACCTAGCGCGTTTTTACGACGAGCCGTTCGCCGACTCCTCGCAAATCCCGACTTACCTGGTTTCAAAACTGGCACGCGGCCATGTAACCGTGGCGCTGTCGGGTGATGGCGGTGATGAACTGTTCGCCGGATACCCGCGCCATCACTGGGCGGAAAAGCTGGCGCGGGCCACAGGCGCCATTCCCGGCCCCCTGAAAAGCCTCGGTGCCGGGTTGTTGGGCCTTCTGGCGCTGAACCCCGACACGGCGCTCGGCATCAAGGCGAAGAAAGTGCGGGATATTCTTTCATTAAAAAACGAAACCGATCTTTTCCGCCGCCAGTTGACAGTGTGGGAAAACCCGGACGCGCTGGTTGATGGCGCCAGCGAATATGCGGGCATACCGTGGGATCGCACGCTGGAACGCGACATCCCCGATATCCTGACCCGCACACAACTGGTGGACGCACTGACCTACCTTCCCGACGATATCCTGACCAAGGTGGACCGCGCCTCCATGGCCGTGTCGCTGGAAGCGCGCGTGCCGTTGCTGGACCACCGCATCGCCGAGTTTGCCTTTCACCTGCCGAAAAATCAGCGCAAACGCAACGGCGAAGAAAAGTGGCTGTTAAAAAACGTGCTGGCACGGCGTGTGCCGCGTGAGCTTTTCGAACGTCCGAAAATGGGCTTCGGCATTCCCATCGGCCAGTGGCTTTCCGGGCCTTTGAAAGACTGGGCGGAAGACCTGCTCAGCGAAGACGCCCTTAAGGCGGGTGGCCTTTTAAACCCCGGTCCCATACGCGCCGTGTGGGCCGCACATCTTAAAGGCAGGCCAGAGCTTGAAGTGCATTTATGGACGGTGTTGATGTTTCAGGCATGGCGGCGGGAATGGCTGAGATGACAAGCGAAAGCCACCTTTCCATCTGCGAGCTGGGCGCCGCGACCAGCTCGCACGTGGTAGCACGGGCGCAGGCGTTTCAGCGGCTGGGCCATCGCGTGACCCTGATATCACCCGTTCCGGGCACCGTAGAAGGCATGGAAGTTATTTCCTGCTATGAACCAGCGCCCGCAAACCTGCTGATAAAACTGTGGCGCGCTTTGAGGGTGCTTAAAACCGTGGCGGCAGCTAACGCAGATGTTTTTCATGCCCATTATGCCGCCGAATGGACAAGCTGGGCGGCGGCGTTGTTGAACAAACAGCCGCTGGTGGTTTCGGTCATGGGCGGCGATGTGCTGTTTGATGAACAAGCCAGCCCCGGCCCTGTTTCAAGATGGCTGACACGGCTGACCCTCAGGCGCGCCCGGTTGGTTACGGTCAAGTCCAACCAGTTGGCCGATGTGGTGGCCGGGTTTGGTGTGGCGCGTGAACGCATCATTAATGTGCTGTGGGGCGTGGACCAAAACCTGTTCAAACCGGACCCGGCGGGCGCAAAGCGGTACCGCGAAACATGGAACGCGGATGCGGCGACGCGGATCATATTCAGCCCGCGCATGATGCAGCCGCTTTACAACCAGCATTTGATGATTGAAGCCATGCCCGGCGTGCTGGCCGCGGCGCCGGATGCCCTGTTGGTGCTTTCCACCTATCATCACGACGAAGGCTACCGCTCGCGACTGGAAGCCATGGTGCGTGATTTAAACATTGAGGACCAGGTACGTTTCGTGCCTGGTTTGCGTTTTGAGGAAATGCCTGCCGCCTACAGCGCCGCTGACATAACGATCAGTCTGCCGCCATCGGACGGTTTTCCACAATCGGTGCTGGAAGGCATGGCCTGCGGCACCCCTTCCATATTGGGCGATCTGGCGCGTTACCGCGAAATACTAACGGACGATGAAACCGCCTGCTTTACCGCGTTTGAGCCGGGGGCCATCAGCGAGTCCATCCTCGGCCTTTTACATGATGATGCCCTGTGCGCACGCATACAAGACGCCGGACAAAAACTGGTGGCAGAAAAAGCCGACCTCGACCGCGAGGCCGCACGCGTCGAGGCGAGACTGCTGAAGCTGGTGGAGAACCCTGCCTGATGTGTGGTATCGCCGGCATACTTTCCAAACCGGGTGGTGGCATCGGGGTGCAGGCCCTTGAGGCCATGTCGAAGGCGATTGAACACCGCGGGCCGGACGATCTCGGCTTTCTGGGCTGGCGTGCGGGCGGCGGTGCGCCGGTGCTTTCACGAAATGTCGATGAGGCGCTTAAGGGCGGGGCAAACGTCGCGTTCGCCCACCGCCGCCTGAGCATCATTGATGAAAGTGACGGCGGCTGGCAGCCCATGGGGGACGCCACGGGGCGTTTTTTCATCACCTACAACGGCGAGATCTATAACTACATCGAACTGCGCGCCGAACTTGAAACCGAAGGCGTGGTTTTTAAATCCACTTCCGACAGCGAAGTCCTACTGAACGCGCTGGCCCGCTGGGGTATAGCAAAAACCCTGCCGAAGTTGACGGGTATGTTTGCCTTTGCCCTGCTCGACACCCAGGCGGGCACCGTCACGCTGGCGCGCGACCCCTTCGGCATCAAGCCGCTGAGTTATACATCAACTTCAAACGGGCTGGCGTTTGCATCGGAAATCCCGGCGTTGTTGCAGGCGGGCAACGTCAACCGGGCCATTAACCCGCAGGCGTTATACGACTACCTGCGTTTCGGCCTGACCGACCGCGGAAGCGACACCCTGTTCGCCGCCATTCACCACCTGCCCGCGGCGCATTATGCGGTGCTCAGCCTTGAGCACCCCACCGTGGTCGAGTCGGTGCGCTACTGGGCGCCCAGTGTCGGCCAGACGCTGGATATTTCCTTTGAGGAGGCAACATCAAAGCTGCGCCAGCTGTTCATGGATTCCATCAGCCAGCACCTGCGCTCCGATGTTGCGGTTGGCGCTGCGCTTTCGGGCGGTATCGATTCTTCTGCCGTGGTTTGTGCCATGCGCGAACTGGATGGATCTGACCTACAACTGCACACCTTCAGTTTCATTGCCGCCGACCGCGCGCTGAGCGAGGAACGCTGGGCCGATATGGCGGCCGGTGCCGCGGGCGCCACGCAACACAAAGTCTGTCCCACCGGCAGCGAACTGGCGACAGACCTCGACGCCCTCATCGCCACACAGGGCGAACCCTTCGGTTCCACCAGCATCTACGCCCAGAACCGGGTTTTCCGCCTGGCCCGCGAAAATGGCATCAAGGTGACGCTCGATGGCCAGGGCGCCGATGAAATCCTGGCCGGTTATGTGCCCTTTATTGCGGCGCGCATGGCTTCGATGTTGGGTCGCGGCCAATTGCTTGGCGCCGCCCGGCTGCTGGGGGCTTCCGCCGGTGGGCAACCCGGTGCCATGACCCGCACCACGTTGCGCGCCATGCGCTTTTTGCTGCCGATGGGCTTGCAGGGTGTAGCCCGACGCGCCATTGGCGAAGGCCTGATGGCGCCGTGGATGAACGAACGGTGGTTTAGCGCCCATGGTGTTAATGTCGAGGCACCCCAGCGCCCCATCTCGGGCGATGTATTACGCCATGAACTGATGGCCAGCCTGACCGACCGCGTGTTGCCGCAACTGTTGCGCGTTCAGGATCGCAATGCCATGGCTCATTCGGTGGAAAGCCGGGTGCCGTTCCTGACTACCGAACTGGTAGACTTCCTCTACACCCTGCCCGAGGAATTTCTCATCGCCCAAAACGGCGAAACCAAGGCGGTTTTCCGCCACGCCATGCGCGGGCTGGTGCCTGATGCCATTTTGGACCGCCGCGATAAAATTGGTTTTGTCACCCCGGAAAGCCAGTGGCTTAATGAAGCCGGGCCATGGCTGGACGACATACTGAAAAGCGAAACGCTGCGTTCCATCCCCGCCTTCAAGGCCGATGCCATGGCCCGCGAAGTTGAAAGCGTGCGCGCTGGAAAAACCGCCATGGGCGGGCCAGTGTGGCGATGGATTAATTTGGTGCGCTGGGCCGAAATGTATGAGGTAAGCTTTTAAGGTATGAACACAGAAAACAATCGCAACGCACCAATTTCATTGGTTTATTTCAGCCCCGAGCCAGACCGCCAGGGGCACGCGTCGTATACCCACGTCCATGAAATCGTCAACAACCTGCGCCTGCTGGGCTGGCGGGTCATGCTGGCTAGCCCGAAACACAGCGGTGCGTTACCCGGTATCGTCAGGCGCCTGTTCGGTATCGGCTGGGCACAGCTTCGCGCCATCTTTGCCGGACGGCCCGATGTTTATTACCTGCGCTGGCATTTTGCCGCCTTCCCGTTATCGCTATGGGCGAAGCTGGCCCGCATTCCGGTGGTGGTTGAGGTTAATGGCCCGGCAACCGACCTGTTCATCGCCTGGCCATGGACAGCCAAAATGCGCCCCCTTTTCAGCTGGTTGATGAACGTGCAACTGCGCTGGGCCGCCGCCGTGGTGGCGGTGACCGATGGCCTGTCGCAATTATGCCGCACCATAACCGGGCCGGAAAAGGAAATTGTCATCATTCCCAACGGCGCCAACACCGATATGTTCACCCCCGACGCCGCGCACCTTGAAAACGCGTTCACCCACGACCTGCCTGAACGTTTCATGATTTTCTTCGGCACCATGGCCCCGTGGCAGGGCATCGGTTCCGTGCTGGCGGCGCTGGAACACCCGGACTGGCCGGCTGATGTTGACTGCCTGTTTGCCGGCGACGGCGTGGCCCGCCCCGATGTCGAAGCCGTGGCGGCACGCCTTTCCCATGCCCGATATCTCGGCCGCCTGCCCTATGACGCCCTGCCCGCCGTGGTCGCCCGTGCGCTTGGCGGGTTTGTTGTGCCGGAAAACCTCAAGGGTCGTGCCGACACCGGGCTGGCGCCGTTGAAATTATTTGAAACCATGGCTTCGGGCATCCCTGCCGTGGTCAGCGAGCAGCCGTTTCAGGCCGATCTGGTGCGCACTAAGCAATGCGGTCATATTGTGACCCCCGGAAGCGCCGCCGAAATAGCTCAATCTGTAGCGGCGCTGGCCGCCGACGAAGGCGCGGGGCGCGCCATGGGCGTGAGGGCGCGCGACAGCGTGGTTGGTGAGCATTCCTGGGCCGTTCGCGCAAAGGCAACCCACGATCTGCTGCTGGGTATTTTGCGGCGCAAGGGCCGGTAAATGGTTATAGTAATGAACAGTTTCGACAAAGAGGATAGATAGCGCATGACGGATTTTGCACTCATCGGGGCGGCCGGGTTTGTAGCACCCAGACACATGAAAGCCATCAAGGAAGTGGGTGGCAACATGGTCGCGGCCATGGACCCCAGCGATTCCGTCGGCGTGATGGACAGCTACTTCCCCGATTGCCGCTTTTTTACCGAGTTTGAACGCTTTGACCGCCATATTGATAAGCTGACCCGCGCCGGTAATGGCGTCGGATACGTCAGCATTTGTTCACCCAATTACCTGCACGATGCCCATGTGCGCTTTGCGCTGCGTTCCGGCGCCGATGCCATTTGCGAAAAACCGGCAGTGCTGAACCCGTGGAACCTCGATGGCCTTCAGGAAATGGAAAGTCACACCGGCAAAAGGGTGCACACCATTTTACAGCTGCGGCTGCACCCGGCCATTCTGGCGCTCAAAGAACGCATTTCGGCAGAACCGAAAGACAAGACGTTTGATGTTGACCTGACCTACATCACCTCGCGCGGCGCGTGGTATCTGGCCTCGTGGAAAGGTGATGAGCAAAAATCCGGCGGCATCGCCACCAATATTGGCGTGCATTTTTATGACATGCTGTCGTTCGTGTTCGGCCCACTTAAAGAAAACGCCGTTCACCTGCGCACGCCAACCCACGCCGCTGGTTTTCTGGAATTTGACCGCGCCCGGGTGCGCTGGTTCCTTTCGGTGGACCGGAACGACCTGCCCGCCAACACGCCCGATGGCCAGACCACTTATCGTTCGATCACCGTCGACGGCGACGAGGTTGAGTTTTCGGGCGGCTTTACCGACCTGCACACGCTGAGCTACCAGGATATTATGAACGGCGGTGGTTTTGGCATCGACGTGGTGCGACCTTCTATTGAGCTGGTTTCGTCCATTCGCACGGCTGACCTGCAACCGAAGGCAGGCGAGCAACACCCCTTTGCAAAGGGCATGATCTGATGGGCAGCGCCAACCACGACAAGTTTCCCGGCGTGGACATTCACGAAAGCGCCTATGTGGACGAACCGTGCACTATTGGTGCGGGCACCAAAATCTGGCATTTCAGCCATGTACTGGCGGGCAGCACCATCGGCGAGAACTGCACTCTGGGTCAGAACGTGGTCGCTGGGCCGCACGTGAGCATCGGCGCGGGTTGCAAAATCCAGAACAACGTCAGCATCTATAAGGGTGTCACGCTGGAAGACGGCGTCTTTTGTGGGCCGTCTTGCGTTTTTACCAACGTCAACAACCCGCGCGCCGAGATTGAGCGTAAGGACGAGTTTCGCCCGACCCGCGTCGGCCGCGGCACCACCATTGGCGCCAACGCCACCATCATTTGCGGCCACGACCTGGGTGAATACTGCTTTATCGCTGCCGGCGCGGTGGTGACATCGAATGTGCCCGCCTACGGCTTGATGGCCGGGATTCCGGCCAAACGCATCGGCTGGATAAGCAAGGCCGGGGCGCAACTGGGCAACGACCTCACCTGCCCCATAGACGCAAGCCAATACACCGAAACCGCCGACGGCAACCTCAAGCCCGCCTGAGCACTTTGAGCATGAGCAAAATGCAATTCATCGTTGACCTTCAATCGCAACGTGACCGGATGGGCGATAGCCTGAGCCGCGCCATGGACGCCGTGCTCGAACACGGCCAGTTCATCAACGGGCCCGAGGTCGAAAAATTTGAAAAGGCGCTGGCCGCCTTTACCGGTGCCAAGCACGTTATCGGCTGCGCCAATGGCACCGATGCCATGACTCTGGTGTGCATGGCAGAATCCATCGGCGCCGGTGACGCCGTGTTTGTGCCCGCCTTTACCTTTGTCGCCACCGCCGAGGCCCCGGCACAACTGGGCGCAACGCCGGTGTTTGTTGATGTGGACGCGGCGACGTTTAATATGTCCGCCGGTAGCCTGGAACGCGCCATTGGTGAAAGCAAGCAACAGGGCTTTAAGCCGCGCATGATCATCGCCGTCGATTTGTTTGGCCAACCCGCCGATTACGCGGCGTTAAGGGTTGTCGCGGAAAAGCACGGACTGGTCTTGGTTGTTGACGCCGCGCAGGCCATGGGCGCCAGCCTGAACGACAAACGAATAGGCAGCGGCGCGCTGGCTGACTATATCACCACCAGCTTTTTCCCCACCAAGCCGCTGGCCTGTTTTGGTGATGGTGGCGCCGTGTTGACGGACGATGATGAAAAAGCGGCGCTGGTGTGCTCCATCGCAGCCCACGGCAAGGGAACGCATAAGTATGAAAACGTGCGCGTGGGCATCAACAGCCGGTTGGATACGTTGCAAGCAGCCGTACTGCTGGCCAAACTGGAAATTTTTGAAGATGAACTGGCGGCACGCAGCGCCATCGCCACACGTTATAATGCGGCACTGGCCCCATTGGAAAGCGTCACAATCCCCGCTGTCATCGCCGACGCAGAGCCGGCATGGGCACTTTACACCGTGCAATCGGACGACCGCGATGCCTTGAAAGCGAAGCTCGATAAAGCGGGTATTCCCAGTGGCGTTTACTACCCCGCGCCGCTTAACCGCCAACCCGGATATGCGGCCTTTCCCACTGATTCAGAAGGCCTCGCCGTCAGCGAAGCGCTGTGCACACGCGTGTTGAGCCTGCCCATGCAACCCTATTTAAGCGATGCGGATATTGATGCTGTTGTTGTGGCAATAACAGCATGATGAATAGTCCTTCATCCATTCTCATCACCGGCGGTGCCAGCTACATCGGCAGCCATGTGGCATTGGCGCTGCTGGCACGTGGTGAACGCATGGTGGTGCTGGACGACCTTTCCAATGGCCGCCGCGAGGCGGTTGCCGATGGTGTCCCCTTCATCGAGGGTGACATAGCCGACCGAACGCTGGTAAAAAACCTGCTGATAGATCACGGCATCGACACCATTATGCACTTTGCCGGTTCCATATCGGTGCCGGAGTCGGTTGAGAACCCGGAAAAGTATTTTGACAACAACACCCGCAAGACCGATGTCCTCATTGACGTTGCCGTCGCCGCGGGTGTGCGTTACTTCATCTTTTCTTCCTCCGCCGCCGTGTATGGCATGCCCGAACAGGGCACGGTTGATGAAACCTTCCCCACCGCCCCCATTAATCCCTATGGCGAAACCAAGCTGCTCAGCGAGCGGGCGCTTGAAAATGCCGCGCAAGCATCTACGCTGAAATATATTGCGCTGCGCTATTTTAATGTCGCCGGTGCCGATGCAGCGGGCCGCGCCGGGCAGTTCGGCAAGGACGCCCAGCACCTCATCCGCACCGCCTGCCAGACGGCATTGGGCATGCGCCCCTCCATGAGCATCTTCGGCGACGATTTCCCAACGCCTGATGGTTCGGGCGTGCGCGATTATATCCACGTTTCCGACCTGGCTGACGCCCACTTGGCGGCGCTGGGTTACCTGCGCGGCGGCGGCGAAAGCGGCATATTCAATTGCGGCTACGGCCACGGTCATTCGGTCAAGGAAGTGGTGGCCGCCACGCAGCGGGTTTCCGGTGTGGATATTGTGGCCGAGGTTGCGCCCCGGCGCCCGGGCGACCCGGCGGCGCTGGTGGCGGATAACACCAGAATCATGAATACCTTCGACTGGCAGCCAAAGCATGACGACCTCGATGATATTATTGCCAGTGCTTTAGCCTGGGAACGTCGGCTCGCAGCGTTTGTTACGGATTAAAGGCGAATTAGTTTTATGCCCGGTGGCGTTTCGTCACGAAGCAACACGCCTTTTACGTCCACCACAACACCGCCATCGCTCAACAGGCCGGAAACCAGCTTCCAGCCCTCGGCCATAAATTCCTTATGGGAAACGGCCAGCACAACCGCATCGGCGTCCCCCGCCTTTGTGGCCGATACCGGCTCCAGCCCGTACTCGGCCTTGGCCTCGGCCCCGTCACAGACCGGGTCCACCACCCGCACCTCGGCGCCCGCCGAAAGCAGCGTGTGGATCACATCCACCACCTTTGAATTGCGTAAATCCGGGACGTCTTCCTTGAACGTCAGTCCCAGAACCGTCACCCGTGCGCCTTTGGCAGGCGTTCCCGCCTCGGCCAGCGCATCCAGCACCAGGTTCGCAACATGCGCGCCCATGGCATCGTTGGTGCGGCGGCCCGCCAATATGACCTGCGGGTGATAGCCCAAGGCCTCGGCCTTATGGGTCAGGTAATACGGGTCAACGCCGATGCAGTGCCCGCCAACCAGACCGGGCGTGAACGGCAAAAAGTTCCACTTGCTGCCGGCGGCGGCCAGTACATCGTGGGTGTCGATGCCCATTTTCCCGAAAATCAACGACAGTTCGTTCATCAGGGCGATGTTGAGGTCGCGCTGGGTATTTTCAATGACCTTGGCGGCTTCTGCTGCCTTGATGGACGGCGCCTTGTGCACACCGGCGGTGACCACCGCGCCATAGGTGGCGGCCACGGTTTCCAGGGTTGCCGCGTCCTGCCCCGCCACCACCTTGGTGATGGTCTCGAAGCGGTGCTCCTTATCGCCGGGATTGATGCGTTCGGGCGAATAGCCGACCGTGAAATCGGTGCCGCATTTCAGGCCCGATGCGCTTTCCAGCACCGGCACACACTCATCTTCGGTAACGCCGGGGTAAACGGTGGACTCATAAACAACGATATCGCCTTTTTTCAATGCCCCGCCCACGGTTTTCGATGCCGCCATCAACGGCCCCAGATCGGGCTTGTTGTCGCCATCGATGGGCGTGGGCACGGTAACGATGTGAAAATCGGCCTTGGCTATATCAGGTGCATTGGTGGTCAGGCACAGGTTTGCCGCCAACAGGTCTTTGGCGGAGACTTCGCCGGTTGCGTCATCGCCGTTTCCAAGCGCTGCGATGCGCCCGGCGTTAATGTCAAAGGCGATCACTTCACCAAGGCGGGAAAACGCCACCGCGACCGGCAAGCCGACATACCCCAGACCAATAACGGAAACCTTGCGTTCAACCGCCATCATCACACCTTGTAGAATTCCCGGTACCATTCAACAAAATTCTTGATTCCCACCTCAATAGGCGTATTGGGCTCATAGCCCACCGCATTACGAAGATCGCTGACATCTGCCCACGTGGCCGGAACGTCACCGGGCTGCATGGGCAGCATATTCTTGTTGGCGGTCATGCCCAGGTTTTCTTCCAAAACCTCGATATAACGCATCAGACTTTCGGGTCGGTCCGAACCGATGTTATAAACCCGATAAGGCGCGATGGCGCTGGCCGCCGGGCCGGGCGAAACCGTCGCCATATCACCCTCAACCGGCTCGGGCTTGTGCTCCAGCACGCGCAACACACCTTCGACGATGTCGTCGATGTAGGTAAATGAACGCTTCATGCGCCCGCTGTTGAACACGTTGATGGATTTACCTTCAAGAATTGCCTTGGTGAACAGGAACAACGCCATATCAGGGCGCCCCCACGGCCCATAAACCGTAAAGAAGCGAAGGCCGGTCATTGGCACGTTGAACAGGTGGCTATAAGTATGCGCCATTAATTCGTTGGCTCGCTTGGTGGCGGCATACATGCTCATGGGGTGGTTTACGGGATCGTTCACCGTAAACGGCATTTTGGTGTTGGCGCCGTATACGGAACTCGATGATGCAAAAACAAGATGCTCAACCTTGGCGTGGCGACAGCCTTCGAGAATGTTGACGAAGCCAATAAGATTGGTGTCAGCATAGGCCAGCGGGTTTTCAATGCTGTAACGAACACCAGCTTGGGCCGCCAGGTTGATGACGTGCGTTGGCTTTTGTTCCTGAAACAGTTTGGCTACCGCTTCACGGTCTTCAAGGTTGATGCGCGCCTCGGTAAAGGCCGGGTTATCCTTGATGCGGGCCAGACGCGCCTCTTTCAGCGCAACATCATAGTAGTCATTCAGGTTATCAAGACCGATGACCTCATGGCCCGCCGCCATCAGGCGCGCGGAAACCGAGCTGCCGATAAACCCCGCGCTGCCGGTAACCAGAACCTTCATGGAAAATATCCTTCACAAGGCCCGGGAATCGGGCTTTTTTGTTGGGGTCACCATATCCCATTCCCCGCCCCTACGCCAAGGCGTGAAACACGAAATTAGCGGGTAGCAACCTGTTTTTTAAGGCTGATAGCAGACCTCACGGTTTAACCCCGACAACGGCGCCGCTAACGCGGGTCAGCAGCATGGCGATAGCGTGTTCGCTCATGTATTCATCCACCGCCTGACGGGCGCCCTGCCAGTCGCCATAGTCGTCGATAATCAACACACCGCCTTTGGCCAGTTTCGGGTACAGGTGTTCCATTTCATGACGGGTGGATTTGTACCAATCCGTATCCAACCGCAGAACGGCAATGGGTTCCGCCGGAATGGTAGCCGGAATGGTATCTTCAACCATGCCCTTAACGAAGGTAAATCGCGAAGTGTCAAGGTTCATGCCGGTGATGTTGGCCTTAACGTCTTCCAGCGAGGCCTCGCACCAGGCGGAGCTTTCGTCGCCCGTTTGTTTTTCCCTGAATTCGATGGCGGCATCTTCTCCGGAAAACGTCTGGTCTTCGGCAGTTGGGCTGCTCATGCCTTCAAAGGTGTCATATAAGTAAAGCTTGCGCGCTTTATCGCCAAGCTGTTCCAGTGTCAAAGCCGCCGCGCCGATGGCACCGCCGCGCCAGACGCCGCATTCGACAATCGCACCTTCAATGCCATGACGGTGAACGTGACGAACGGCTGTTATCAATGCGAACAGTCTGTCACGGCCAATCATGGTGAAGGGCTCAGCAGCAAGGATGGTCTTGACGGCGTCGTCGTCAAAATCCTTGGGGAACTTTCCGGGCTTGTAGGCTTCCATTCCGAACAGGCGGACAAAAGCCTTGATGATGGAATTCTTGTTTAATCGCACTATATTTTCGCCTTAATGTTCATTGCTCGAAGAAAAAAAACGTTTCTTCTTTTTGTTAAAGGATCGCCTCAAGCGGGTCCACAGGGAACGGTAATGCGCTTTGGTGCTGAAATATTGTCGTTTTGTTTGCTGGCTCATAACCGTTAATTCAAAGCCCGTTTTCCACACCGCATAAGGAAACGATAACTGGTCGCGGTGAGGAAAACGTTGCATATCATCCCACCAGGCCTTGTCCAGCTCTATCACCGCTGCTTCGTTGTGGCGGCGTAAAATCAGGTTATTTTCCATCAACGCCGTATTCGCGGGCAAGCATTCGTTCATGTAAGCCTGCTTTTGCGCTGCAAGTATCCCGGCATCCACCATCCCCAAACGCGCACATTCATCAAACTCGGACATTAAATGAGTGCGAAACGGGTGTTCTGAAACGGCAAAGGCAGGCCAGCCCAGCCCTTCGCACAGCGCCGTTGGTTCCTGACTCAAAATAGCGTTACCATCTATATAAACGGAATAATCGTAATCGGTCAAAAGCGTGTGTGGGAGAATTTTTGGTCTCCGTGAAGCGAGAATCCCCGCTTCCGTCATGCCCTCAAAAGGGCGCACCTGCCATCCCGACATCCCTAATGCGGCGCGTACGCCCAATGATTTTCCGTCGCTAAAACAAATACAGTCCCAACCCGGAAACGGCCCCATGGTGCGAAGGCGGTCGTATCCCCCGGTAATGGTCGTGTAGATAACCCGCTTCATAGAGACACAACCCCTGTCTTCGGTATTAATGAAATGGGGCCGACAGGATTTGTGGTTTCGGCCCTGTTTGTCGTAGCTTATAGGAATACAGTCAAAAATTCATTATTATCTGGATTGACCAACCCCTCCAGACTAGGCTCAACACCATGACATCAGACGACCTTATCGAGCGCCACATCGCAGAACACCTCCAGACCATTGAGCAGGTTCGCCAAGCCCTTGGCGCCCCAATCGCCGAAATTGCCGGCCTGCTTTCGAAGACACTGGCCAACGGGCACTGCATTTACTGGTGCGGCAATGGCGGCAGCGCCGCCGACAGCCAGCACATGGCCGCCGAAATGGTCGGGCGTTTCAAGGAAAACCGCCGCGCGTTGCGCTCCGCCGCCCTGACCACCGATACCTCGACCCTGACCTGCATTGCCAACGATTATGGCTTTGATGACATTTTTGCCCGCCAGATCGAGGCGCTGGGCAACAAGGGGGACGTGTTGGTCGCCATCTCGACATCAGGCAACAGCGAAAACGTCCTGCGCGCCATCAAGGTTGCCAATGAAATGGGGCTGGTCAGTGTCGCCCTGCTGGGCATGGATGGTGGCCGGGCCAAGGCGCTGGCGGCGCACAGCCTTGTTGTGCCTTCGGATTCTACCGCCCGCATTCAGGAAGCGCATATCCTGATCGGACATATTTTCTGTGAATTAATTGAGCG
>CBFCYL010000056.1:0-13280 GCA_965602455.1 uncultured Thalassospiraceae bacterium
TCGTCAGTTGGTCGTGAGAGGGGATCACAGAAAAGCTGGCCGGGGACATCAGGGGCCGCCTGGAGCTCTTCAAGACCCATCCCGCCATTCGCCGCACCTTCGAGGGGGCCACGCGCATCACCTACGGCGCGCGAGCCTTGAACGAAGGCGGTTTTCAGTCGATCCCTAAGCTCACTTTCCCCGGCGGTGCACTGATCGGGGCGGCGGCGGGGTTCATGAACGTTCCACGTATCAAAGGTTCGCACACAGCGATGAAATCAGCGCTGTGTGCTGCCGACGCCATCATTGATGCATTGGGGCAAGACATGCTGCCTGACAAACTCACTGCCTATCCGCAGGCACTGAAGGCTTCGTGGGCGTGGAAAGAACTCCATAAGGCGCGCAATATCCGTCCGGCTTTCGCCAAGTGGGGGCTATGGGGCGGCCTCGCCTATTCGGCGCTCGACACCTATGTGTTGGGCGGCCACGCACCCTGGACCTTCGGCCACCACTCTGATCACCAGCAGCTCGAGAAGTCGAACAAGCACCGCATCATCGACTACCCCAAGCCCGACGGCAAGATTACCTTCGACAAGTTATCCTCGGTTTACCTATCGGCCACGGCACACGAGGAAAACCAGCCCTGCCACCTTCACCTCAAGGACGAGGTCGTGCCAGTGCAAACCAACCTGCCTTTATATAGCGGGCCGGAGGCACGCTACTGCCCTGCCGGAGTCTATGAATTCGTCGATGACGAAGGTGGGCATACCCGGTTGCAGATCAACGCGCAGAATTGCCTGCACTGCAAGACCTGCGATATCAAGGACCCGGGCGGCAACATCACATGGACCGCGCCCGAAGGCGGCGGTGGCCCCAACTACGCCAGCATGTGATACATCCGGGTTATGGATTGATGACAGAAAATACCCAACAGGGCCTTTTCGCCAAACCAGGTCATTTTGCCGCCTGATCTGAATCCCTGAAAGTGAGCTAGGACATATCCCGGCTGTTAAGTATTCACATAATTTCCGATGAAATATACAGCAATAACAGTATGATAGAATTTATAATGAAACAATTATCCAAAGCCAGTCGGGGCTGATAGCGTTTGGCCTTCAAATCAACGAAGTGACCCAAGGGACCAAAAAAATGCTTGTCGGCGTGCCCAAAGAAATCAAAAATTTTGAAAGCCGCGTTGGCATGACGCCCGCCAATGTGCGTGAGCTGACGAGCCGCGGCCACACTGTTGTGGTGGAAACTAACGCAGGAATCGGCATTGGTTGTGATGATGATGCCTATCGTCAGGTTGGTGCTGAAATTGCAGAAAATGCAGCCGATGTTTTTGCCCGTGCTGACATGATCGTGAAGGTCAAGGAACCTCAGCCCGAGGAATGCAGGATGCTGCGTGAAGGCCAGATATTGTTTGCCTACCTGCATCTTGCCCCCGATCCAGAGCAGGCCCGCCTTTTAAAGGAATCCGGCTGCATTGCGATTGCCTATGAAACGGTTACGGATGATCATGGCAGCTTGCCGTTGCTGGCCCCCATGAGCGAAGTTGCGGGGCGCATGTCTATTCAGGCGGCCGCACATTGTCTGGAAAATGTATCAGGAGGCTCAGGCATATTGATGGGCGGCGTTCCCGGTGTCCGCCCGGCCAAAGTTACCATCATCGGTGGCGGCGTAGTCGGCACCAACGCAGCGCGTATGGCCATCGGGTTAATGGCTGATGTTACGATTTTAGATCGCTCAGTTGATCGATTGCGTGAACTTGATGCCCTGTTCGGCGAACGCTTGCGCACGGTATATGCCAATCAGGAAAATCTTGAGGCGCATGTACTGGATTCAGATGTGGTTATCGGTGCCGTTCTCGTCCCCGGTGCTTCTGCGCCCCGGTTGGTGACAAAAGCCATGCTGTCTAAAATGAGGAAAGGCTCTGTTTTGGTTGACGTTGCCGTTGATCAGGGCGGCTGTTTCGAGACATCAAAAGCAACCACGCACGCCGACCCCACTTATATCGTCGATGGTATCGTGCATTATTGCGTTGCTAATATGCCGGGTGCCGTTGCCCGAACCTCAACATACGCATTGAACAACGCAACGCTTCCCTACATTGTACAGTTGGCTGAAAAGGGATGGAAAGAAGCCTTGATTTCCAATGAACATTTATTGGCGGGGCTTAACATCCTGAACGGTCATGTCACCTACGAAGCGGTTGCAACGGCGTTGAACGATACTTACATCCCGGCACTTCAGGCTCTGGAAAGCTAGTGGATACGCGTAAAGTTCATTAACTATTAAATGAAATTCTGCTCTGGGCATTATTTAATATGCCCGTATGTCAATTAAGCTGGAAGAACAGACCTCAATGAAAATCCTCGTCGCTGTAAAGCATGTCATCGACCCCAACGTTAAAGTTCGCGTTTGTTCAGATGGAACCGGCGTGGAAACGTCTAACGTAAAAATGGCCATGTACCCCTTTGATGAAATTGCCCTTGAAGAAGCCGTGCGCCTGAAAGAGGCCGGCACTGCCAGCGAAGTGATTGCCGTATCCATCGGTGAACCAAAGGCACAAGACACGCTGCGCACAGCGCTGGCAAAGGGTGCCGACCGGGCCATACACATTCAATCCGACGCAATCATTGAACAACTTGGCGTGGCTAAAATACTGAAGGCCGTCGTCGAGCGCGAAAACCCGGAAATTGTGTTGCTGGGCAAACAGGCCATTGATGACGATGCAAACCAAACCGCACAAATGCTGGCCCAAATGCTGGGCTGGGGACAGGGAACCTTCGCGTCGAAAGTTGAATTATCCAACGGTTCCGCCTTGGTGACCCGCGAAATTGACGGTGGGCTGGAAACCCTGAACCTCAGGCTGCCTTGTGTGATCAGCGCTGATTTACGCCTGAACGAGCCACGCTTCGCCTCGCTGCCCAACATCATGAAGGCCAAGAAAAAGCCCCTTGATGCATTGGACCTGGAGGAACTTGGCGTAGACACCTCCCCTCGCCTTGAAATATTAAGTGTCGAGGAACCTGCCCAGCGCCAAGCCGGGCAGATTGTAGCTTCTGTCAGTGAACTGGTGGAAAAACTCAAGACCGAAGCGAAGGTGATCTGATGCGCGTACTTGTCCTTGCCGAACACGATAACCATGAACTGAAGGCGCAAACGCAGAGCACGATCACCTGCGCACGCCTTCTGGGCGATGTAGACGTATTGGTCGCGGGCGCCAATTGCCAAGCGGTAGCAGACAGCGCCGCAAAAATTTCAGGCGTTGAAAAAGTGCTTTTAGCAAATGATGGCAGTTTCGAGCACGCCCTGGCGGAATTCATAACCCCGCTTTTGATTAAACTGGCTGGTGATTATGATGCCATTGTCGCCCCGACCACCGCACGGGGCAAAAATATCATGCCGCGCGTTGCCGCCGCGCTTGACGTGCAGCAAATTTCCGATGTCTGCGAAGTGATTGATGCGGAAACCTTTAAACGGCCCATCTATGCAGGCAATGCCATCGCAACCGTGCGCAGTCGAGATGCAAAAAAAATCATTACCGTGCGTACCACCCAGTTCGAACCAGCCGCCCCGGGTGATGAAAGCGCGCCTATCGAGACCGTTGATTTCTCCGATGAACAGAATCTTGCCAGTTATGTTTCTTCGGAACTTACCGAATCTGACCGGCCGGAACTGACGGTGGCAAAGATTGTCATATCCGGTGGTCGCGGCATGGGGTCGGGTGAAAACTTTGCCCTGCTGGATACCATAGCCGACAAGCTTAACGCCGCCGTTGGTGCGTCACTTCGTGCCCAATGATTACCAGGTCGGGCAAACCGGCAAGGTCGTGGCCCCCCAGCTGTATATTGCCGTTGGTATTTCAGGTGCCATCCAGCATTTAGCAGGAATGAAAGATTCTCAGGTTATCGTCGCCATCAACTCCGATGAAGAAGCGCCCATTTTCCAGGTCGCAGACTACGGTCTGGTGGCAGATTTATTCGAGGCCTTACCAGAGCTTGCCCAAACGCTGGAAGAATGAGAGCATATGCTCGGAGCTTGAAATCGAATGATTGCTCATTCGCAAATATACTAGGTTTAAAGTTCAGGCTAGAGCTTAAGGTACGCAAGCTTGGGGCTCTATCTTCTGGTTGATCGCTCTGCCAAGCATGCCAAGACATGCGGCGACACGCCACGACTAGTAATAACATTACCAATTTGGGAGGATTCTATGTCCAATTTGATGAAATACTACATAAACGGTGAGTGGGTTACCCCCATTTCAACCACTGAAATGCCTGTGATCAACCCGACTGATGAAAGCGTCATTGGGTCAATCCTGCTTGCTACCGAAGCCGACGTTAACCTAGCCGTCTCGGCAGCCAAGGAAGCATTTAAGTCATATTCGCAGACAACCAAGGGGGATCGTCTTACTCTCTTGGAAAAGATTCTGAAATTATCCGAAGAGCGCTTACCGAAAATGGCCAAGGCGATCTCCACGGAAATGGGCGCCCCCATGACGATGTCTCTGGAAATGCAAGCGGATGCCGCCGTCGGGCATCTAAAGGGCTTTATTGATGCATTAAAATCTCAAGAAGCCCGCGAGGTTCTGCCCAATGGCGATACGCAAATCCGTGAACCCATGGGTGTATGCGGTCTTATTACGCCCTGGAACTGGCCCTTGAACCAGATCACGTTGAAGGTGTTACCAGCGATTGCCGCCGGGTGCACCTGCGTTTTGAAACCGTCTGAATTTACCCCTCTATCATCCGTCATGTATGCTGAATTGCTTCATGATGCGGGTGTGCCCGCAGGCGTATTCAACATGGTTCAGGGTGACGGCCCAACCGCCGGTGCCACGCTATCCAGGCACCCAGACGTTGACATGATGTCGTTCACCGGATCGACACGCGCCGGCACCGCCGTTGCAAAAGATTCAGCCGATGGCATCAAGCGCGTCACGCTGGAATTGGGTGGCAAATCTCCCAATATTGTCTTTGCGGATTGCGACCTTGAAGAACGGGTGACCGATTCAGTGCAATTTTGTTATTTGAACACCGGTCAATCGTGCGATGCACCGACGCGCCTGCTGGTCGAACGCAGTTGCTATGACGAAGTTCTGGATATTGCAAAGCGGGTTGCCGAGGAACAGAAAGTTGGCGACCCCGCCGACGAAGGTGATCATCTTGGCCCGCTGGTCAGTGATATTCAGTTTGGCCGCGTGCAGGCGCTAATCGAAAAAGGCGTCGCAGAAGGTGCCCGCGTTCTTGTCGGCGGCCCCGGCAAACCCGATGGCTTTGATGCCGGATACTGGGTCAAGCCAACGATTTTTGCCGACGCAACCAATGATATGACGATTGCTCAACAAGAGATTTTTGGCCCTGTGCTGACCATCATTCCGTTTGATACCGAGGCCGAAGCCATTGAAATTGCCAACGACACGCCTTATGGCCTCGCCGCCTATATCCAGACTGGCGACAGTGAGCGGGCGGAACGGGTGGCCAGCCAACTTAAGGCGGGCGCCGTGCATATCAACGGTGGCGGGTTCAACTATGGAACGCCGTTTGGGGGTTACAAGCATTCCGGCGTCGGTCGCGAAGGTGGCTTGTTGGGTCTTGAGGATTTTCAGGAAACCAAGACGCTGCACTTCCCTGAATAGAGGGCTGAACATGAGGGACACGAGGCATCATGTCTGATGAAGGCCAGGGCGATCAGGCATTTCGCAAGGACAGCCTTTTGGGGCGCTGGCCGGAGTTAACTCACGGCGGCGCGCTGAGCTTTCTGCGCCGCAAATACACGGATGATTTAACCGGCGTGGATGTGGCGGTAAGCGGCATTCCCTATGACTGTGCGACGACGTACCGCCCCGGTGCTCGCCTTGGTCCACGCGCAGTTCGCGAGGCCTCGGTGCAACTTGCAGAACTGCTAGCCTTTCCCTTCGGTTTTGATCCGTTTGACAGCATTGCCGTAGCCGATATCGGCGACTGCTTTGTCGATCCGCACTACCCCGACGAAATCATCAATACCATCGAGACACACATCACACGAATTCTCGATGCAGGCGTGTCACCGTTATCGCTAGGTGGGGATCATTTCGTCACCTACCCCATTCTGCGTGCCGTCGCCAAGCACCATGGCCCGGTGGCCCTGTTACATTTCGACGCCCACCCCGATACGTGGCCGGACGATGGCAAGCGCCTGGATCACGGATCAATGTTCTTACGCGCCAAGAACGAAGGGTTGATTGACGTAGAACGGTCCGTCCAGGTGGGTATCCGCACCCATGAAATAACGGACCACGGGTTTGACATCCTCACCGCACCGTGGATACACCGTCATGGTGTGGACGCAACCATCGAAGCCGTTTTGGAGCGCGTAAGCGATGCAAAGGTATATATGACGTTCGATATAGATTGTCTTGATCCGGCTTTCGCGCCCGGTACCGGCACCCCGGTTTCAGGGGGCTTAAGCTCTGCCCAGGCGTTGGAAATTGTGCGTGCCCTGGGCGCGCTTAACTTCGTCGGTATGGATCTGGTCGAAGTCGCACCCGCCTACGATGTTTCTGAAATTACCGCCATCGCCGCCGCCACCGTGGCGCACGACTACCTGTGCCTGTTGGCGGAAAAAAAGGGCGCGAAACGCAACAATGTGGGGCGACTTCGCTAAAATATTCAACAAGACTTCTCTGCGATTGAGGCAGCCTGCACCATGTGGTTCTAGAAACTGGGCGGCGTGCAGGCGCTGACCAGTTCGCATTCGTCATCGCTGACATTGCGGAAACGATGCGGGACGCGGGAATCGAAATAATAGGCATCCCCCGGACCCAGTATGCGCTTTTGTTTGCCCACCGTGATTTCCACCCGCCCCTTGATGACAATTCCACCTTCTTCCGAATTGTGTCGCAGCATGGCTTTACCGGTATCTGCGCCGGGTTGGTAACGTTCGCGTAGGATCTGCAATTGCTCGCCTGAAGAACCGGTGCCCACCTGCAAGAAGGATATGCGCCCGTCTGCAATTTCCTTTAACTCACCCGCCTGAAAGAACACCTGGCGCCGAGGTTCATGTTCCATGGCGAAAAAATCAGACAAGGATATGGGAATGCCGTCGAGAATACGTTTGAGCGTGGCGACAGACGGGTTGGTGCGGTTGTTTTCTATCAGTGAAATGATGGCGTTGGTGACGCCGGATTGTGAGGCCAAGGCACGCTGGGATAGGCCTTTGGTTCGGCGCAACTGACGCAGTCGGTTTCCAACATCGATATCATGAGGCATGAGCATTCACCTGTTAAACATACAGCAAAATTATAGTAAAATATCCTATAAAAACAAGCTGTTAAAATTTGCAATGAAACCATTATTCAATGGATATTACGCCTGATAGCGTTCAGTCA
Source organism: uncultured Thalassospiraceae bacterium (assembly GCA_965602455.1). Taxonomy (GTDB): domain Bacteria; phylum Pseudomonadota; class Alphaproteobacteria; order Rhodospirillales; family Magnetovibrionaceae; genus CBFCYL01. The sequence goes on from CBFCYL010000056.1 coordinate 7,355, forward strand.
TCCCTTAATCGTATACGCCCCAGGAGTAAGTCCATGCCCGACGCCAGCCTGAACCCGAATGATCTCGAAGCTTACTGGATGCCGTTCACGGCCAACCGCCAGTTCAAGGCGGCACCGCGCCTGCTGGTTGGCGCCAAAGACATGCACTACACAACCAGTGATGGACGCAAGGTGCTGGACGGCACGGCGGGGCTTTGGTGCTGTAACGCTGGTCATGGCCGCGCGCCCATTGTCGAGGCTATCCAAAAACAGACTGCCGAAATGGATTACGCGCCGCCCTTCCAGCTCGGTCACCCCGGCGCCTTTGAGTTGGCCAACCGGCTGGTTGAAATTTCACCCACTGACCTGAATCACGTGTTTTTCACTAATTCTGGGTCAGAGAGCGTGGACACCGCCCTGAAAATGGCGCTGGCCTACCACAAGGCACGTGGCGAAGGCACTCGAACCAAGTTTATCGGTCGGGAAAAAGGCTACCACGGCGTCGGCTTCGGCGGCATCTCAGTTGGCGGCCTAGGCAACAACCGAAAACAATTCGGCAATCAATTGCCCGGCACCGATCATTTGCCGTTTTTCTATGATCGGTCCAAGCAGGGCTATTCCAAGGGTGAACCGAAAAGTGGGGCCGAAGCCGCAGACGCGTTGGAAAACCTGGTGGCGCTTCACGATGCGTCAACCATTGCTGCCGTTATCGTTGAGCCAATGGTCGGCTCAGCCGGTGTATTTATTTCGCCTGAAGGATATCTCAAACGGTTACGCGAAATTTGCGACAAACACGGCATCGTGCTTATCTTTGATGAGGTCATAACCGGTTTTGGACGCTTGGGCTCCGCTTTTGCGGCCACGCATTACGATGTGCAACCTGATTTGATGACCACCGCCAAGGGCCTGAATTCCGGCACCATACCTATGGGTGCTGTGTTTGCTCATGATCGCATCCACGATGCCATCGTGGGCGGCGCACCGGATAACATGATTGAACTGTTTCACGGTTACACCTATTCCGCCCACCCGGTTGCGGTGGCATCGGCACTGGCAGCGCAAAAACTTTACAAGGAAGAAGGCTTGCTTGAGCGTGCGGCGGAACTTGCGCCTTATTGGCAGGATGCCATTCACAGCCTGAAGGGCACCAAGCATGTCGTTGATATCCGCAATGCCGGTCTGGTGGGTGGCGTTGAGCTAGAGCCACGCCCCGGTAAACCAACGGCGCGTGCATATGATGTGTTCGTAAAAGCCTTTGAGAAAGGACTCCTAGTTCGCACCACCGGCGACATCATTGCGTTAAGCCCTCCCCTGATCATCTCCAAGGAACAGATCGACGAACTGTTCGGGGTGCTCGCCGATATTTTGAAAACGACGGATTGATAATGGACTCCACCATGACCACAACCTTAAACCACATCATCGCAGGTCAAGCCGCCCCCGGCACCTCGGGGCGCACGACTGAGGCTTTTAACCCGGCCACCGGCGAAGTGGATGCCACGGTGCCGTTGGCATCCAGCGCCGAGGTCGAGGCCGCCATCACGGTGGCCGAAGCGGCCTTTCCGGCGTGGGCGGCAACACCGGCGGCCAAGCGCGTGCAGGTGCTTTATAAGTTTCGCGAACTTTTAATCGCCAACATGGATGAAGTGGCGGAGTTAATCTCTCGCCAACATGGTAAAACCCTGCCCGATGCAAAAGGCGAAGCCACCCGTGGTTTGGAGGTGGTCGAGTTTGCCATCGGTATGCCGCACGCCATCAAGGGCGAAATGAGCGAACAGGTGGCGGGCAAGGTTGATTGCTTCTCCACGCGCCAGCCCCTTGGTGTGGTGGCGGGCATCACGCCGTTTAATTTTCCGGCCATGGTGCCCATGTGGATGTTCCCGGTCGCCATTGCGGCGGGCAACACGTTTATTTTGAAACCGTCCGAGCGCGACCCGGCGGCAACGCAGCGCCTTGTGGAATTGATGGTTGAAGCGGGCCTGCCCGATGGCGTTTTGAATTTAGTGCATGGCGACAAGGAAGCGGTAGATACGCTGCTGGGCGATCCACGCGTAAAAGCCATCAGCTTTGTCGGCTCCACCGGGGTTGGCCGATACATTTATGAAACCGGGTGCGCTAACGGCAAGCGCGTGCAGGCCCTTTGCGGGGCCAAGAACCACGCCATCGTCATGCCCGATGCCGATATGGGAATGACAACCGATGCTATGATGGGTGCGGCTTATGGCTCGGCCGGCGAACGCTGCATGGCCATTTCCGTTGCCGTTTGCGTTGGCGATGAAACGGCAGACGAACTTATAAAACGCATGACACCCAAGGTGCAGGCCTTGAAGGTTGGCCCTTACACCGACGCCGAGACGGAAATGGGCCCGGTGGTTACCCGTGAAGCCAAGGAACGCATTGAAGGTTATATCCAAAGCGGCATTGATGAAGGTGCCAAGCTGGTGGTTGATGGCCGTGGCTTAACCTTACAAGGCTATGAAAATGGCTACTTCACCGGCGGCACGTTGTTTGACAACGTCACCGAGGACATGAAGATTTATAAAGAAGAGATTTTCGGCCCGGTGTTGAGCGTGGTACGCGCCAAGGATTACGAAGCAGCCTTAAAGCTGGTCAACGAACACGAATACGGCAACGGCACCGCCATCTTCACTCGCGATGGTGACGCCGCGCGCGATTTTGACAACCGCGTGCAGGCCGGCATGGTTGGCATTAACGTGCCGATACCCGTTCCCGTGGCCTATCATTCCTTCGGCGGCTGGAAAAACTCATTGTTTGGCGATCACCACATCCACGGCATGGAAGGGGTGCGCTTTTACACCAAGCTGAAAACCACCACGGCGCGTTGGCCGTCTGGCGTTAAGGATGGTGCCGAGTTTCATTTTAAAAGCGGGGCGGATCATTGAGGCGTATGCGTTTAGCATCGCTTCACGTGAAATGGAAATGTCATGAGCAGTAAAAACAATAACTTCATACTGACATTTTCGTGTCCGGATCGCATCGGCATCGTAGCCGCCGTTTCAGGGTTTTTAACTGAGCAGGATTGCAATATTCTGGAATCGGCCCAATTTTCCGATCAACAAACCAATCATTTTTTTATGCGCACCGTATTCGCAAATGGCAATACGAGCCCTAGTTACGAAAACCTGAAAGCTGCATTTAAAGCCATTGGTAAACGGTTTGAAATGACATGGGAAATTCATGATGCTGGCAAACCACCCAAAGTTTTGCTGATGGTATCAAGGTTTGGGCATTGCCTTAACGATTTGCTATTTCGAAACAGCATTGGCGCGCTCCCTATGGAAGTGAGCGGGGTCGTTTCTAATCACCCTGACTTAGAGTCTCTCGCAACCATGCATAACATCCCCTATTATTATTTACCGGTTACAAAAGAGACAAAACCCGAACAAGAGAAAAAATTGATAAGTCTGATTGAGGAAACGGGCACCGAGCTGGTGATATTGGCCCGATACATGCAAGTTCTATCATCGGACTTATGTCGCTACCTTGATTCCATGGCTATAAACATTCATCATTCCTTCTTGCCCAGCTTCAAGGGGGCTAGGCCCTACCATCAGGCCCACGTTCGCGGGGTTAAGCTAATCGGCGCCACAGCGCATTATGTGACCAGCGATCTGGATGAAGGGCCTATTATTGAACAGGAAACAGCACGCGTATCGCACGCAAAAACGCCTGAGCAGCTTGTCGCCATTGGTCGCAATATTGAAAATCAGGTTCTGGCGCAGGCTGTAGCTGCACATTGCGAGCGCCGTGTTTTAATGAATGGAACCAAAACAATCGTTTTTCAGTAGCATTCGTGTTGTACCAACAAAATATATGAGGCCCCTTTCATGTCTAAGTCATTGCCCACACAGGCCCAAGTCGTCATCGTTGGCGGCGGCATCATTGGCTGCTCTCTTGCGTATCACCTAACCAAGCTGGGTTGGACGGATGTCGTCCTTCTTGAGCGCAAGCAACTGACCTGCGGCACCACATGGCACGCCGCTGGTCTTGTTGGGCAATTGCGCGCCACCCAGAATATGACAAAGCTGGCACAGTACACCACCGAGCTGTTTCAGGGTCTGGAAGAAGAAACCGGACAAGCGACAGGGTTCGTTCAACATGGCTCGCTTAGCCTGGCAACCAATGAAGGCAGGTTCGAAGAATTAAAACGTGGCGCATCAATGGCCCGTGTTTTTGGGCTGGAAGTCGACGTCATTTCGGCCAAAGAGGCTGGAGACAAGTGGCCGCTAATCAACACCGATGATCTGGTCGGTGCGGTGTTTTTGCCCAAAGATGGCGCGGTTAACCCCATTGATGTGACGCAGGCGCTGGCCAGGGGCGCCAAGCAAGGCGGCGCAAAGATATTCGAAGACACCAAGGTCACGGATATATACACCAAAAACGGTCGGGTGACGGGCGTCGCCACCGATCATGGGGATATCGAGGCCGAAATCGTCGTCAACTGTGCCGGCATGTGGGCGCGTGAACTGGGCTTAATGGCGGGTGCCAATGTACCGTTGCACGCGGCTGAACACTTTTACATCGTTACCGATAGCTTTGATGGCATGACGGCGGGTTTGCCAGTGCTGCGAGACGTTGATAACTGCGCATATTATAAGGAAGATGCTGGAAAACTGTTGCTGGGTGCATTTGAACCAACCGCCAAGCCATGGGGCATGGATGGCATCCCCGAAGATTTTTCCTTCACCCAACTGCCGGATGATTTCGATCACTTTGAGCCGGTTTTGGAAGCCGCGATGAAGCGATTGCCCGCGCTTGAAAACGTCGGTATCCGCCTATTCTTCAACGGCCCGGAAAGTTTCACGCCGGATGATCGCTATTTGCTGGGGCCGACGCCCGAGGTTGAAAACTTTTATGTTGCCGCCGGTTTTAACTCAATCGGCATTCAATCAGCCGGTGGTGCGGGCAAGGTATTGGCCGACTGGATTGTCAACAAGCGCCCGCCGATGGATCTATGGGATGTTGATATTCGCCGCATGTTACCATTTCAAAACAATGCCAAGTACCTTCATGATCGCACCGTTGAAGGGCTGGGCCTGCTCTATGCCATGCACTGGCCATTTCGCCAGTATGAAACAGCGCGTATGGCCCGCACATCCCCCCTGCATGATCGCCTGAAGGCAAAGGGTGCGTGCTTTGGCGAAGCCGGTGGCTGGGAACGCGCCAACTGGTTTGCGCCAGAGGGCGTTGAGCCGAAATACGAATATTCCTACGGTCGCCAAAACTGGTACGAGCATTCCGCCAATGAGCACAACGCCATCCGTGATAATGTCGGCTTGCTGGATCAAACCTCGTTCGCCAAGTTCCTGTTGCAGGGCCGCGACGCCGAAGCCGTCCTTAATCAGGTTTGCGCCAACAATGTTTCCGTCCCTAATGGCAAGATCGTCTACACCCAATGGCTCAATGAACGTGGCGGAATCGAGTCTGATTTGACCATTACCCGCATTGCCGAAGATATATACATGGTCGTCACCGCATTCTCATCGGCTTTCAGGGATTTCAGCTGGCTAAAAAGCCATATCCCGGCCGATGCCCATGCTGTGCTGACGGACGTCGGCTCAGGCATGGCGATGGTAAGCGTTATGGGCCCAAAATCGCGAGAGCTGCTGCAAACGCTGACGTCTGCTGACCTGTCCAACGAAGCCTTTCCCTTTGCCACCAGTCAGGAGATCGAGCTGGGCTACGCCAAGGTTCGTGCGTCGCGCATTACCTACGTTGGTGAGCTGGGCTGGGAGCTCTACATTCCCACTGAATTTGCCACTGGCGTCTACGACACCATCGTCGAGGCGGGTGAGGCGTTTGGCTTAAAGCACGTTGGCATGCACGCAATGAATTCACTGCGGACCGAAAAGGCCTATCGCCACTGGGGTCATGACATCACCGATGAAGACACTCCCATAGAAGCAGGTCTCAGCTTCGCTGTTGC
>CBFCYL010000057.1:0-13060 GCA_965602455.1 uncultured Thalassospiraceae bacterium
ACCAAAAAAGGCGACCCGACGCACGACTTCATCATCAGTCCCGACCCGGCTGACCCGCGCCTGACCCAGCGGGTTAGCGGCATTGACCACGATGGCGAGCCGGTCACTTCTTCGGTCACGGTCGAGCGCCCTATGACCCTGTTTTTGAACGGTCAGGAGGTTGTCACCATGATGACCATCGGTGATTACCCCGAATACCTTGCCATTGGCTATCTTCGTAACCAGAACATGCTTGAAGACGATAATGAAGTGATTGCGGTCGATTTTGACCCCGACATTGATACCATTGTCGTTCGCACCGCGCGCAAAACTGATTTTGAACAAAAACTGAAAAAGAAAACGCTGACCTCTGGCTGCGCACAGGGCACTGTTTTTGGCGATGTGATGGAGAAGTTTGAAACCGTCAACCTGCCCAAGGACGTCCGGATTCACACCTCATGGCTTTATGCGCTGGTGAAACAAATTAACACCGCGCCCAGCCTTTACCTGGAGGCCGGTGCAATTCATGGCTGCGTGTTGTGTGAAAAGGACAGGCCTCTTGTTTATATGGAAGACGTCGGGCGCCATAACGCGGTTGATAAAATTGCCGGCTGGATGTATCGCGAGAACGTGGATGGCGGCGATAAAATATTTTACACCACCGGGCGCCTGACCAGCGAAATGGTAATCAAGACGGTGCAAATGGGTATTCCAATTCTTGTGTCGCGCTCTGGCTTTACCGCATGGGGGGTTGATCTCGCCAGAAAAGCCGGCGTTACCCTGATCGGGCGTTCGCGCGGCAGGCGTTTTGTCGTTCTGGCTGGGGAAGAGCGGATTGTTTTCGATGTCGCATCGGGCGATGGCGAAGACGAACCCGGCGCCAGCCAAAGAAAGGGAGGCCGCAACCCATGAGCGCCAGGGTACTAGGGGTTTTGCTGGCTGGTGGACTGGCGCGGCGCATGGGCGGCGGTGATAAATGCCTTAAAATGCTGTCTGGTAAAACGCTGCTGGCGACGGCGATTGAGCGCGCCAGCGGGCAGGTAGACGTGTTGGTTCTAAATGCCTCCGGGGACCCCGCTCGTTTTTCAGGTTTTGGCCTGCCGGTGGTTGCTGATGTGATTGAGAATTACGCAGGCCCGTTGGCGGGTGTGTTGACCGCCATGGAGTGGGCCGCCGGAAACATGGCCGATGTAGAATGGGTGGCGACCTTTGCCACCGATGCCCCTTTCTTTCCAATGGACATGGTCGCCCGGTTGATGGCGGAAATCGAAACCTCGGGTGCGGAAATGGCTTGCGCCACCTCAAACGGCCGGTCACATCCGGTTTTTGCCTTATGGCCGGTGCGGTTGGCGACGGACTTGCGCCGCGCCATGATTGATGAGGAAATGCGCAAGATTGACCGTTGGACGGCGCGTTACAAACTGGCCCAGGTGGACTTTCCGCTCGATCCGGTTGATCCTTTCACCAACATCAACACACCGGAAGACCTGAGCATGGCGGAGCGTATCATTGAACAGCAATCGTGAACCCCGCCCCGAAGCGGACCTCCCCTCGCGCCTTAGCATCGGCGTGGTGATAGAACGTCGCGCCAGCGCCAACTTGTGGGAAGACCACATTTGGTCCGCGACCGAGGTCTTGCCCGGTTGGACGGGGCGTGAAGATGACGCCGAAGGATGGCTGGTTCTGGAAAAAGGCGAAGGCTTTAAACGCTGGCTCGCCGGGCCTTTGGCCATTGAACTGTTTAAAAAGGAAACGCCCGGATACAAGGTCAATCTGGGCCAGCCCACGGCGTTGATATATGTCATCCTTCGCCGCAATGATGACCCTGACACACACCATGAGATTGACCTGTTTCATGTAACCGCTTGCCCTTATGAAGCCGATAGCTACAACGAAAGCGGGGACGAAATTGTTTGCGGTGTCGCCATGCCGCTTGAAATTGCAGCCTGGGTTGCGAAGTTCGCAGAACTTCATCATGTCGAAGTAGAATTTAAAAAACGCAAGCAGAAGTCCAAGCACCATGCCATTCCGGAACGCGGCAGGCCTGGAATAGGGGGCCGCCGTGGTTGAAGAAAGCGGATTCATCAAGCGCTGGTCGCATCAAAAGCTGAAAAGCAGCCCCGGTGACGAAAACCCGGTTGCGGCGATTGATCCAGCACAAGAGCCGGTTGTGGCAGAAGCGCTGGAAGCGACCGAAGCGCCAGCGCCAGACCTTCCGGATATTGAATCGCTGGATAAGGAATCGGATTTCACCGCGTTTTTGGGCAAGAACGTTCCTGAAAAGCTGGCACGCATGGCGCTGCGCAAGCTTTGGCTTTCGGACCCGGTGCTGGCCAACGTTGATGGCCTGAATGATTACGACGACGATTTCACAATTGCTAGCGGTGGGGGCGAAAGCATGGCGATGAAGGGTGCGGTGGAAACGGTGCTTGAAACCGTTAGATCGGATGGTGCCGACGCCACCGATGATGCCGACCCCGAAGCGGCTGATGGCGAACCAGAAGCAGGCGATGCCGACCCGGTGAGCGCGGCTGGTGAGGGCGATGAGGGTGACGGCGTGGATGCCGATTCTCCCGATCCGCAAGACGTTCACGATGTCGCAGGCCACGATGAGGCTGGTGACGAAGTGCAAGCCGATGCCGAAACGGTTTCGGACATATCCAGGTTGTTGCCCGACAGCACGCCACCCCGAAGCGGAACCTGAGCGTTCTTCCTGAAACCGGAAATTGATGGCTGTGGTGCGCGTTAATGCACCACCAGCAACGTACATGCAAAACTTATGATTTTTGTTTTGCGCCGCGAAGGTGCTTTGGCGTCGCTGACGAAACAAGGGTTCGTGCATGCATGGTTATGGATGTTGAATTAGTGTTACCTAATTTAGATTTTCATTTTACTACTTATGCACAGACCTGCTTGACCGGCGCGTAAATGGTGTGTTCACATCGGCAGAAGGTTGGAATACCATTAAGGTTCCTGCAAAGCGGCAACATCAATATAAAGAATAGCCGTCAGCGGGAATAAAAAAAAGAAACTGGTTTGCAGCAGGGGTAGGTTTGGCAATGAATTCCCATGCAGAAAGCGCCCAGGATATGGGGCAGGGTGTTGATGCGTTTGCATCGGAAGATGGCACGCGCGCGAACTTGTATGCCCTGATGGCATCGCTGCTGGCAGCACCGCCTTCCAAGGCAACACTTGAAATAGCTGCCGCCCTAGAGGGTAACGAAACGGATCTCGGGCAGGCTTTCCTTGAGTTGGCCGAGGTTGTTCGCAACAGCGACAGCATTGATATTGACGATGAGTACACCCGCCTTTTCTATGGTCACGGCGCCGGTGGCGAGTTGCACCCATACGCTTCGTATTACCTGACCGGATTTGTTTATGAAAAACCACTGGCCGACCTGCGCGAGGATCTAGCGCGCATCGGGATTGAGAATTCAAAACTTAACAGTGAGCCAGAAGACCACATAGCATGGCTGTGCGATGTCATGGCGGCACTGATTACCGGAAGCTGCGGCGCAAGCCTTAGCATTTCTGAGCAAAAAGCATTTTTTGAAAAGCATCTGGCGCCCTGGGCCGGACGTTTTTTTTCCGATCTCGAAAAAGCCGAAAACGCCGGTTTGTATAAACCGGTCGGTACCATTGGCCGCTTGCTGATGGAAATTGAACAGGAATCTTTTGCCATGGCTGCCTGACGGTAGTCATGATTTTGAAGGTTGGTAGTTTGTGGCCCCTTGGCCGAACGTAATGGAGGCGAATATGTCAAAACAACAGGACAAAGCTGAATTACCCCGCCGCGACTTTTTGAAAGCTGCCGGTGTAGCCAGTATGGCGGCAGCCCTTGCCGTGGTTCCGGAGAAAAAGGCCGAGGCCGCGACGGTCGATGGCCAGTCCGATGGTCGATACCGAGAGACCGACCACATTCGCACTTATTATGAAACCAACAAATCCTAAAGGGAGGATGGCATTATGTTGATCAAGAAATCAGAGCGTTCCGCCTCCCGCACAAGATTGGCAAAATCATTGAATAAGTCGCTCGGTGGCGCAGTTGACCGCCGCGGCTTCCTGAAAGGCGCCGGGCTTGCTGCCGGTGGGGCAGCCCTTGCCGGGGCACTGCCACTGGGCATGGCCAGGAAAGCACAGGCCAATCCCGCCGCCAAGGGTTCGGAAATCAAGAGTTCCGTCTGCACCCACTGTTCGGTCGGCTGCGGTGTTAAGGCAGAGGTCACCAACGGCGTGTGGACCGGCCAGGAGCCGGATTTCGACAGCCCGTTTAACCTCGGCGGCCATTGTGCCAAGGGTGCATCGGTGCGCGAGCATGCCCATAACGAGCGGCGTTTGCGTTACCCGATGAAGCTGGAAGGCGGCAAGTGGAAGAAGTTGTCGTGGGACCAGGCCATTGATGAAATCGGCGACAAGATGCTAGACATCCGCGCCAAGTCCGGCCCGGACAGCGTCTACTGGCTGGGTTCGGCCAAGTTCTCCAACGAGCAGGCCTACCTGTTCCGCAAGTTCTACGCTTTCTGGGGCTCCAACAATGGTGACCACCAGGCCCGCATTTGCCACTCCACCACGGTGGCTGGCGTTGCCAACACCTGGGGCTATGGTGCGATGACGAATTCGTTTAACGATATCCAGAATTCGCGCGCCATCTTCCTCATTGGATCCAACCCGGCGGAAGCTCTCCCGGTTGCGGTGCAGCACATTCTTAAGGCGAAAGAGCAGAACAACGCACCGTTGATCGTTTGCGATCCGCGTTACACGCGCACCGCAGCGCATGCTGACGAATTCGTGCAGTTCCGCCCCGGCACCGATGTGGCGCTGATCTGGGGTATTCTCTGGCACATTTTCGAAAATGGCTGGGAAGACAAGGAATTCATCCGCAAGCGCGTTTGGGGTCTCGACCGGGTCCGCAAGGAAATTGATAAGTGGAACCCGGAAGAAACCGAGCACGTTACCGGTGTTCCCGGCGAGCAGCTCAAGCGTGTTGCCCGCCTGATGGCCAACAACCGCCCCGGCACCGTGGTTTGGTGCATGGGTGGCACCCAGCACACCACCGGCAACAACAACACCCGCGCCTACTGCATCATGCAACTGGCGCTGGGCAACATGGGCGTTGAAGGCGGCGGCACCAACATTTTCCGCGGTCATGACAACGTGCAGGGCGCCACTGATATGTGCGTGCTTTCTCACTCACTGCCGGGTTACTACGGCCTTTCAAAGGGTGCGTGGGGTCATTGGAGCCGGGTCTGGGATGTGCCTTACGACTACATGAAGTCGCGGTTTGCATCGGAGAAACTGATGCAGTCAGCCGGTATTCCGGTTTCGCGCTGGATTGATGGCGTTCTTGAAGACAAAAGCAAGATCGACCAGCCCGACAATGTTCACGCCATGGTTCTGTGGGGCCATGCGGTCAACTCGCAAACCCGCCTGCCGGAAATGAAAAAGGCAATGGAAAAGCTGGAGATGATGGTAATCATCGATCCGGTTCCGACCTTTGCCGCGGTCATTCCAGACCGCACCGATGGCGTTTACGTGTTGCCGGCGGCAACCCAGTATGAAACTTATGGCTCGGTTACGGCATCGAACCGTTCGTTGCAGTGGCGCGAGAAGGTGTTCGATCCGCTTTATGAATCGCTGCCCGATCACACCATCATGGCAAAGTTTGCCAAGAAGCTGGGCTTCGCCAAGGAGTTCTTCAAGAACATCAAGCTCAATGGTGATGAGCCGTTGGTCGAGGATGTCACCCGCGAGTTTAACAGCGGCATGTGGACCATTGGCTATACCGGTCAGTCACCGGAGCGCATGAAGAAACAACTGGCCAACAAACACACCTTCGACAAGGTCACACTGCTTGCCAATGGCGGGCCGTGCGATGGTGAATATTACGGCCTGCCGTGGCCTTGCTGGGGCACAGCGGAAATGGGTCATCCCGGCACCCCGGTGCTGTATGACCCGTCAAAATCGGTGGCCAAGGGTGGCCTGACCTTCCGGGCGCGTTATGGCGTCGAGAAGGATGGCGAAAACCTGCTGGCCGAGGGTTCGTTCTCGGTCGGTTCCGAGATCAAGGACGGCTACCCCGAGTTCACCATGGCCATGCTCAAGAAGCTGGGCTGGGATGGTGACCTGACATCGGCAGAAAAGGCCATCATGGCCAAGGGTGTTGGCGACAAATCAAACTGGAAGACCGACCTTTCCGGCGGTATCCAGCGGGTTGCCATAAAGCACGGCTGCGCACCATTTGGTAACGCCAAGGCGCGCACGTTTGTGTGGACGTTCCCCGACCCGGTGCCATTGCACCGCGAACCACTATATACGCCTAGGCGTGACCTTCTGCCTAAATACAAAACCCATGACGACAAACAGGCATACCGTTTGCCGACCAAGTTTGCGTCCATACAAAACGTCGATCACTCCAAGAAGTTCCCGACCATTCTTACCACCGGTCGCCTTGTTGAATATGAAGGTGGCGGCGATGAGAGCCGGTCCAACAAGTGGCTTGCTGAGCTGCAGCAGGAAATGTTCTGCGAGGTCAACCCGAGAGACGCCAACAACGTCGGTATTCGCGATGGTGCCGACATGTGGCTGCACAGTCCTGAGGGCGGCAAGGTGCTGGTCAAGGCCATGATAACCGAGCGAGTGGGGGCGGGCGTTGTGTTCATGCCGTTCCACTTTGGCGGCCATTGGCAGGGTAAATCCCTGAGGGACAAGTACCCCCCGGGAACAGACCCGTATGTGCTTGGTGAAGCGGCCAATATGTGTGGCACGTATGGTTATGATGCGGTAACGCAAATGCAGGAAACAAAATCTACGTTGTGCCGTATTGAGCCAGCGTAAGGATTAGGGAGGATATAGAAAATGGCACGTATGAAGTTCCTTCTCGATTCCGAACGCTGCATTGAATGCAATGGCTGCGTTACGGCATGTAAAAACGAGAACGAGGTTCCCTGGGGCATTAATCGCCGCAGGGTAGTCACCATCAACGATGGCAAGCCGGGCGAACGTTCGGTATCGGTGGCCTGTATGCATTGTTCGGATGCACCGTGCATTGCGGTTTGTCCGGTGGATTGCATTTACGACACCGAAGACGGTGTGGTCCTGCATTCCAAGGACCTGTGCATCGGTTGCGGGTATTGCTTCTTTGCCTGCCCCTTTGGTGCGCCGCAGTTCCCGCAAGCGGGCAACTTTGGTTCACGCGGCAAGATGGACAAGTGCACCTTCTGTAACGGTGGCCCGGAAGCCGATGGCTCGGACGCCGAATACCAGAAGTATGGCTCCAACCGTCTGTCTGAAGGCAAATTGCCGTTGTGCGCTGAAATGTGCGCCACCAAGGCGCTCATTGCCGGCGATGGCGACATGGTCAGCAATATTTACCGCGAGCGCGTGGTGTCACGCGGTTTCGGCTCCGGAGCATGGGGCTGGGGCACCGCCTACGAGAAGAAGGCGGGCAAGGGAGCAAGCCGGTAACAAAATGGTCGTTATGGGGGTAGCGCTAACAAGCTACCCCCGACTGATCCATGCCGGTCCCGCCACCTCTATCGGTAGTCAGAAATTCAACAAAAAAAGTGGTATTTTATGAGTCACAGTAAAACCAAGCGGACATCAAGTTTTACCCTGCTTAGCCTAGTCGCCGTCCTTGCTTTTGGATGGGTGCTGGCCGGGTCGGTAACGTTTGGTTCGTTAGCATACGCCCAAACTTCAGGAACGGTGCCGGGGGAATCGCTTGGCAATCAGTCGGACAGTGATTTTTGGCGGGGCATTCGCCACGGCACGCCGGGCAAGGTCTCAATTCCTGACCAGAAGGCTGCTGTGATGATTAACAGCTCCGGTCAGGACTGGCGTGAGTTTCATAACGGGCCGGTCACGATCTACGGTGGGGGGCTAATTCTGCTCTCGTTGTTTTCACTGATCGCATTCGGTTTTTATTATGGACGGTTTAAACTCTCCGGACGATCAGGGCGGGTTATTCCACGTTTTTCACAGGCTGAACGGTGGGTTCACTGGTTCGTTGCCGCCTTATTTATTATTCTGGGGCTGACCGGTGTGCTGATTCTTTTTGCAAAATTCGTGCTGATTCCGATAATCGGCAAGTCGGCAGCTGCGGTAATTGTTAATGCCAGCCTGCAGGCGCACAATTTGTTTGGCCCGATCTTTGTGGTTGCGCTGGCCATCATGCTCATCATTTATCTGAAGGATAACCTGTTCCAGAAGGGTGATTTTGTGTGGGCAATAAAGGGCGGTTTCTTCAATAAACATCACCCGCCCTCATGGAAATATAACCTCGGTGAAAAGAGCTGGTATTGGCTGATCGTGTTTGCTGGCACAGCGCTTTCTGTTTCGGGGATACTGCTTGATTTCCCAACCTTTATCGACGGCTTGGAAAAGCTACAACTTGCGCAAATTGTGCATTCCATCTCAGCCCTCGCCCTGATCGCCGCTTCGCTTGGCCATATTTACCTTGGTGTTTATGGCGTAGAAGGCGCACTTGAAGGCATGACCGTCGGCTATGTTGATGAGACATGGGCAAAAGAACATCACAGGTGGTGGGCCGAAAAAGAAATTAAGAGAAATCGAGTTGTAGAGGGTGCGCCAGATGCTGTTCTTGCGGCCAATAAAGCAAAGCCGGGACATTAAGGGCATTGTCATGCAATCAACATTAGCCAAGGAGATGTTGACGTGAGTTTTTTGGAATTTGTTGAAGGGCCAATGTGGTATGTGGCTGCCACCGTCTTTAGTATTGGCGTTGTGTGGAAGGTTGTCGGCATTTTGCTTTTCAGGCGAAAAGCCGATCTATCCATCCCCCATGCTTCTGCTAGCGTTGGCGCCATTAAGGAGCAATTCCTGAACTTTATACCGCACGGTGGTTTTACATTCCGGACCATTTATCACTTGGTCGCTGGATACTTGTTTCATGTCGGCCTATTTGTTGTCCTTCTCTTTGCCGCACCCCACATTTCATTCCTTGAGGTTAAAGTCCTCGGTTTTTCCTGGGATCCGGTACCGCACTGGGCATTTGTTGTTACGGCGCAGGCATCGTTTGCAGGGTTGATTCTGCTGTGGGTACGGCGCGTTTCGGACCCGGTTATGATTAAGATTTCGGATAAAAGTGATCACATAGGAACATGGCTGACTTTTTTGGTTATGCTGTCCGGTTGCATGGCGATGCAGGAAAGTGTGGATGCCCTGCGTATCTTTCATATGTTGCTGGTTAATTTATGGCTGATTTACTTTCCTTTCAGCCGTCTTATGCACGCCGTTACATTTGTATTTAGCCGCGGCTATACAGGCGCCGTATTTGGGCGCAGGGGAGTATTGCCATGAGCGTTTCATCTGCCATTGAGACACTGGTCGGAAATATTGACTCTGTTGCTGCCAGTTATATGGATGCCTGTGTGCATTGCGGGCAGTGTGCCGAGGCATGTCACTTCTACGAAAGCACCGGTGATGTGCGGTATTCCCCGGTTCTGAAAATGGAATTGTTACAAAAAGTTTATAAACGCCACAAGGATCCATTGAGGCACATAAAAGGCGTACTTGGCTTATTGCCCCCGGAACTAACAGAGGATGACTTTAAGGAATGGTCTGACCTCCTATATAACAGTTGTACCCTTTGTGGACGTTGCACCGTTGTGTGCCCCATGGGCATTGATATCGCCGCTATGGTGCGCAAGTCACGCGAAGGCATGGTGGCCGCCGGGATCGTTCCGGAAGGCCTGACAGGGGCGGCAAACCGCGCCCTTGAAACGGGCAGCCCACTTGGCATCAAGAGCGAAACCATGCGTAAAATCGTTGCTGAGCAGGCTGAGGAAACCGGCATTCCGATTGAGATCGATAAAAAAGGTGCCGATTACATGGTTATCCTATCGGCTATGGAGTACCTCAATTTTTATGAGGTAATCGGGGCGCTGGCGCGTATTTTCAAGCAAGCCGGAATTAGCTGGACCATTTCCAGCAAAGCTTATGAGGCCACCAACGTCGGTATCCAGATGGGTGATAAGGTTATCGCCAAGACGCTGGTCAGTCGCATTGTTGATGCAGCAGAAGAGCTGGGTGTTAAATATGTAATCAGCCCGGAATGCGGCCATGCCTATTCTGCATTAAACTGGGAAGGCCCCAACCTTGTCGGGCGCAGCTATGGTTTTGAGGTCATTCATATCCTTGAGCTTTTGGACGACCTGGTAAAATCAGGGCGCATTCGCACCAAGGGCAAGGATGATCGCCGACTGACATTTCACGATCCCTGCCAGATTGTGCGTCGTGGCGGCATTGTGAAGGAGCCCAGGCGCATCATGGATGCCGTGGTTGACAGTTTTGTTGAGATGACACCGCACGGAACCTTCAATATCTGCTGTGGTGGTGGCGGTGGCGTCAGCTCAAACCCGGATGCAGAATCATTGCGCATCGGGGCGTTTAGTGTCAAAAAACGACAACTCGATGCGGTGCAGCCCGATGCCATGGTCACGGCTTGCGGCAACTGCCGCAATGTTTTGGAGGAAGCCATTGATGAATATGAAATGGATCTTCCGGTTCTGGGGTTAACGGAATTGCTGGCAACCTACCTTGACGACGAGAAGGGCGCGACCTGAACATGAAGATATTTGGTATCGTCGGCTGGAGCGGCAGTGGCAAGACGGAATTGCTGATCAAGCTTATTCCGGAATTAAAAGGCCGTGGCTTCACCGTGTCGACCATGAAACACACCCATCACGACTTTGATATGGACCAACCGGGCAAGGATTCCTATCGCCACCGTGAATCCGGCGCCCAGGAGGTCATGGTGGCTTCGTCGCGACGCTGGGTGTTGCAGCGTGAATTGAACGGCGAGCCGGAATTTGACATGGATGAACTGATCGAGCGCATGTCGGAAGTCGACATTTTGCTGATCGAGGGCTTCAAAAGCCACAAGCATGACAAGCTTGAAGTCTGCAGGCCATCGCTCGGCAAATGCAAGCTCGCCGCTGACGATACTTCAGTGGTGGCCGTTGCCAGCGATGAAGATATTTCCGGTCTGCGCATACCCCTGCTTGACCTTGATGATGTCGCGTCGGTTGCCGATTTCATCATCGCGCACCTGAGTGCGGTGCCGTCCGGTCTTCTCATGCAAAGCGGTGCCGCCGAGTAGGACACCAGCAAGCAAGACTCACCATTAAAATAGATAGCCGCCTTTCGAGGCGGTTTTTTTGTATATTTAATTCTGTGTTGTTAATTACTCGGGGCCATTTTCGGGTCTTAGCCAGGTTCCGGTACCGTTGCGCATCATTAATTTCAGGATAACCGGCACCATCAAGGTCGTGACAACCGCCATGATAACGATGGACGAAAACAGGCTTTCGGAAATACGCGAATCACCCTCGTGCATATCAAACAAACCGGCATCCAGTGCAATCCCGGCGATGACCAGCTCAACGGCGCCGCGCGCACTCATACCGACGCCGACGGCCAGCGATTCACGTTTGTTAAGTCCTGAAATATAGGCCCCCGTTCCGGCGCCAATCAGCTTTCCGGCAAAGGCCACCGCAATTACCGCCAGGGCAAAGAGGGGCGCCTTGGTAACCGCGCCTAAATCAAGCTCGAACCCAATGGACGCAAAAAACAGTGGCGCAAAAAACCCAAACGTGACGCCGGATACCTTGCTGCGCACACTGTTGTAATTTTTCTCGCCCGCAACGCCCGGACCAAAAAAGACGCCTGCGGTAAATGCACCGATAATCAGGTGCAGGCCCAATATGTGGGCTAGCAAGCCAAAGGCAATGGCGACGATTACAATAATGCTGAAGTCAATTTCCTTGACGTGAACTTTCTTGAGCTGCTTTCCAATTATTGGAAATAGAAAGTGGCCGACCGGAACGACAACGGCAAAGAACAGAATGACCTTTCCTGCAATCACGGCAATATCGGCCACGCCAACCCCGACACCGGCGCCAATCAGGCCGGTTAACCAGGCGAGCAGCACCAAGCTTAAAATATCATCGAACACGGCGGCGGAAACGATTATCTGCCCAATCCTGTGTTTCAGCAGGTCCAGGTCGATAAGAATACGTACCGTTGCCGGAACTGCGGTCACGGCGAGCGCAATACCAATGAAAACCGATTGCTCGAACCGCGCCTCCCCTTCCGGAAGAACGTGCCAACCCAGCGCAAAGCCGAGTATAATAGGAACGATCATGCCGCCGACCGCCGTAATTATGGCGCTTTTGGAATGGGCCGCCATTTCCCTGGGCTGCATTTCTATTCCTGCATATAACATGATGAAGAACATGCCCAGTTCGGTAAGCGCTTTAAAAACCCGGCTCTCCTGAAGTTCATGCAGAACGCCTATCATCTCACCGCCCATTTCCTGTGCAAAAATGGCGCCAAGCAACACGCCGGAAATCAGTTCACCAACCAATGCTGGCTGGCCCAGACGTTCGGCCAACTCTCCAAACAACCGTGTTGCTATCAGCAACACCAATATGAGAAAGAAAAGTTCCATACCTATAAGGATAACGCCGATGGTTACCCTTAGGCCATGGCAATGAGTCAGAAAACAATCGCGGGTCCTGCTTTATTTTGTGCAAAATAAGGTGTATAATCGTCCATTGATGAACGTGATTTCTGCTTCATCGCACAAGCCGCAATTACTCCCTTTCAGATCGCTTCGCGTGAAGTGGGGGCAGCAGAATATGGCACCACTAAACACTCAATCAGAAAAAGACTCAGGCGGAGGATTGCTTAAAAAACTTTTTTCACTGACGGGCGCGGCTGTGTTTGTGGGCATTTTTGTTGGTATTGCCGGCATGTTTACGACGGGCGCCGTATTGGACGCTACGAGCGCCAATGAATTTTGTGTTTCGTGCCATGAAATGGAAAATTTTGTTAAGCCCACCTATGAGACGTCATCACACTTCAGTAACGCAAGCGGCGTTCGTGCCGGGTGTGCGGATTGCCATATACCCAAGCCATTGATCCCGAAGTTGATCCGCAAAACGGCTGCAATTAGTGAGGTTTACCATAATTTTGCAGGCACTATTTCGACCCAGGAAAAATTCGACGCCAAAAGAGTTGAACTTTCCCAAAGGGTTTGGGTCTATATGACCGAAAATGA
>CBFCYL010000058.1:0-12142 GCA_965602455.1 uncultured Thalassospiraceae bacterium
GCGACGTTATCGGTGCGGGCGGCAAGGTCATTCGCGAAATTTGCGAAACCACTGGCGCCAAGATCGATCTCGACGATGATGGCACGGTAAAAGTGGCAGCTGTTGATGAAAAGGCCATGCAGGCCGCTATCGACTGGGTTAAGAACATCGTGGCCGAGCCGGAAGTTGGTGTGGTTTACACCGGTAAAGTGGTCAAGATTATGGACTTCGGTGCGTTTGTGAACTTTATGGGCGCACGCGATGGCCTGGTTCATATTTCCGAACTGGCCGACCACCGTGTCGACAAGGTCACGGACATCGTTAAGGAAGGTCAGGAAGTGAAAGTTAAGCTGAAAGGCATTGACGATCGCGGCAAGATCAAGCTTTCCATGAAGGCCGTTGATCAGGAAACCGGCGAGGAAATCGCCGCCGAAGACAAGAAGGCCGGCTAAAGGCCTTGAACGGATGAGGCGGCGGTTGCCGCCTCATCTTTTTCATGCGGAATGAATGGGGTTTTCATGAAAGCTTTGAAAACTTTTAATATATCAGGTGCCGATGTCTTGCCGCTGGTTGAGGGCGGCAAGGGCGTCGCCGTTTCCAACGGCCTGACGGCGGGCTCCTGGGCCAAGGCCGGGGGCGTTGGTACGTTTTCGTGCGTCAACCCTGACAGCTACGAAGCTGATGGCACGCCTATTCCGCAAATCTATCATGGTAAAACGCGCAGCGACCGGTTTGAGGAACTGAAAACCTATGCCATTCAAGGTGGCATCGAACAGGCCCGCATTGCGCACGAAACGGCAGGCGGCAATGGCCGCATCCACATGAACGTGTTGTGGGAAGCCGGTGGCACCGAGCCCATCTTGCATGGCGTGTTGTCCGAAGTGAAAGACCTGGTGCACGGCGTAACCTGTGGCGCCGGCATGCCCTATAAGGTCGCCGAAATTGCCGCCCAATACGGCGTTTATTATTACCCGATTGTTTCGTCTGCACGTGCCTTCAATGCGCTGTGGAAGCGGTCTTACAAAAAAATACCCGAGCTTTTGGGTGGCGTGGTTTACGAAGACCCGTGGCTGGCCGGTGGCCACAACGGACTTTCCAATGCCGAAGACCCCCTGCAGCCGCAACCGCCTTATGATCGTGTGAAGGAACTGCGCGCCGTCATGAACAAGGCCGGATTAAACGAAACACCCATCGTCATGGCGGGGGGCGTTTGGTTTTTGCGCGACTGGGAAGACTGGCTCGACAACCCCGAGCTGGGTCCCGTTGCCTTTCAGTTTGGCACCCGCCCGCTGCTGACCCGGGAAAGCCCCATTTCCAAAGCTTGGAAAGCGCGCCTGGTAACGCTCAAGGATGAAGATATTTTGTTGCAACGCTTCAGCCCCACGGGTTTTTATTCTTCCGCCGTCAAGAACACCATGTTGCAAGGCCTGATCGATCGCAACGACCGCCAGGTTGAATATCGCGCCAAGGCGGAAGGTGACTTCACCGCCGGATTGCCGTTGGGCAAGCGCGGACGCCCGGTTTACTTGAAGCCCGACGACAAGCCCAAGGCCGAAAGCTGGCTTGCGGCTGGTTTTGTTGAGGGCATGAAAACACCCGACAACACGGTCATTTTTGTGACCCCGGAAATGGGGCAACAGATTCTCGCTGATCAGGCGGGTTGCATGTGCTGCCTTTCACAGTGCCGGTTTTCTAACTGGGCCGACAACGAGGAAGGCACCACTGGCCGGCGGGCCGATCCGCGCTCTTTTTGTATTCAAAAAGCGCTGCAGTCCATTGCCCACACCGAAGACATCGAAAGCGGGCTCATGTTCTCGGGCCACAACGGCTCTATGTTTGGGCGCGACCCCTATTACGCCGATGGTTTTGTGCCCACCGTGGCCGAGCTGGTGGCGCGAATCCAGACCGGGGATTAAGGTGCTGATTTTACGAAATTAATTGGTTAAATATAATTTTTGCCCACGAAATCAAGCTGTGGTTTAATAGTTCATAATCAATATAAAAAACCCTCCACAGTTTTAGCCAAGCTTTTGAAAAAAATGAGAAAAACATGAGACCTTATAGCCAAGCCCTTGAACAATTACGCGAAGCGGGCCTGCGCCCGACCCGCCAACGCCTGGCGCTGGCCAAACTGTTGTTTGAAAATGCCCCCCTGCACGTTACCGCCGAGGGTCTGCACGCCGACGCCCATAGCGCCAAAATCCAGGTTTCACTGGCAACCGTTTACAACACCCTTCACCAGTTCACCCACGCCGGGCTGTTGAAGGAAGTCGTGGTTGACCCGATGCGTTCTTATTTTGATACCACCACCGGCGAGCACGGCCATTTTTTCTATGAAAACAGCGGCCAGCTGGAAGACATTCCCGCCGGCGACGTACAACTGGCCAAAACGCCGACGGCGCCCAAAGGCATGCGCGTCAAAAGCGTCGATGTGGTGGTTCGCCTGGCCGAAGACTGAGCGAAGACCGATTACGGGCGCCTTACAAAAGCTGAAGCCAGCGAGCGGGCGTTCCCCATTTCTGTTCCTATCCATAACCCCCGAAAACGGCCCCAGGGCCGGTGCGGGGTTATCCACAAAATTAACTTAGAACAGTTCTAAAAAAGGCTTGACCCCTTGCTGTATGGGGGTATATTGAGCCGCAGAAGCCCGGTGAACTGGCTATTGGGCGCCCGCCCATCCGGTTTTCCAACACGTGCACTACTCATATTTCATAACCCCACATACCAGGAGGCAATACCATGAGCTTGAAGGGATCCAGCACCGAGCAGAATCTCAAAGATGCGTTCGCCGGCGAAAGCCAGGCCAACCGACGTTACCTTTACTTCGCCCAAAAGGCCGACATTGAAGGCTACAACGATGTCGCCACTGTGTTTCGTTCCACCGCCGAAGGTGAAACCGGACACGCCCACGGCCACCTCGAGTTTCTCGAAGAGTGCGGCGACCCGGCAACGGGCCTGCCCATCGGCCCCACCGGCGACAACCTGAAAGCATCGGTTGCCGGCGAAACCCACGAATACACCGACATGTATCCGGGTATGGCCAAGACGGCTCGCGACGAAGGTTTTGACGAAATCGCTGACTGGTTTGAAACCCTGGCCAAGGCTGAAAAATCCCACGCCGGTCGTTTCCAGAAAGCAATCGATACGCTCGACTAACTTTTAGTCGAAAACTTATTCGCCTGCGGGGGCGGCGTTCTCGCCGTCCCCGTATGTGTATAAAAAGTAAAATAAAAATGGAGAGCGCCATGCGCGAAGGCAGTCTCGACGCCCCGACCCGCCACCCGATTAACTGGCGTGATCCAGATTTTTATAACGAAGAAAAACTCAACGAAGAGCTTGAGCGTGTTTTTGACATATGCCACGGCTGCCGTCGCTGTTTCAATTTGTGCGATAGCTTTCCGCGCCTGTTCGACATGGTGGATGAAAGCCCCACCGGCGAACTCGATAGCGTCAATAAATCCGAATACCAAAAGGTCATCGACGCCTGCACCTTGTGTGACATGTGCTTCCTGACCAAGTGCCCTTACGTTCCGCCGCATGAGTTTAATCTTGATTTCCCGCACCTGATGGTGCGCGCCCGCGCCATTGCGTTTAAAAACGGCAAGGTTAGCAAAACGGAAATCGCCAATACCGAAACCGACAAGAACGGCAAACTGGGTGTTTCAATGGCTGGCCTTGCCAACTGGGCAACACGGCGCGGCAACGCATTGACCCGCCCGGTTCTGGCGGCGGTAAAGGACATTCACCCCAAGGCCGAACTGCCCGAATTCACCAAGGAAACCTGTTCCAAACGCGCCGCCGCAGAGGCCGTGAATATAAATACGGAAGCTCCCGCCCACGGTCGCAAGGCGGTTATTTATGCGTCGTGCTTCGGTGAATACAACGACCCCGACATCGTGCTTGATGCGCGCGCGGTGCTGGCCAAAAACGGCGTCGATGTAGAAATTGTCTATCCCGAATGTTGCGGTATGCCGCAACTGGAACACGGCGATGTCGAGCGCGTTGCCGAAAAAGCAACAGCCATTGCCGCCATACTGAAGCCATACGTGGATAAGGGCTATGATGTTGTGGTTCCGGTGGCGTCTTGTTCATTGATGCTAAAGTTTGAATGGCCGTTAATTGCTACCGGCGATGAAAACGTAGCAGCACTGGCCAACGTCACCTTTGATGTTACTGAATATGTGATGGACATTGCCAAGAAAGAAGGCATGGCCGAGGGCATCAAGCCGCTTGATGGTTCCGTTGTCGCCCATATTGCGTGCCATGCCCGCGCCCAGAATATGGGCCGCAAGGCCGAGGAAGTATTGGCGCTTATTCCCGATGCTAACGTTACGATTATAGAGCGTTGCTCCGGTCACGGCGGTGCATGGGGCGTGCTGAAAGAATTTTTCGAAGTTGGCATGAAGGTTGGCAAGCCGGTGTTTAAAAAAGCCGCCGAAGCCGACCCGGCTTATGTGCTCAGCGAATGTCCGCTGGCGCGCGACCACATCGTTCAGGGCATGGAATCCCTTGATAAGGTACCGAACCAGCCCGGACGCGTGCTTCGCCACCCGGTTCAGGTGCTGGCCCGCGCCTATGGTTTATAAATAAGGAAGAAAATCATGCCCCGCGAAACCCACGAACTGACCACCGCCGATATCATGGCGCCTGAAGTCTATGCGGCCGAGCGTAAGGAACGTCGCCAGGCCATGACGGTCATAAAAAAAGATCGCCGCGTGCATATCGGCCCCGACGCCACGGCTTATTTCGAAAATTACGACACCATGTATCACCAAATCCATGAAATGCTGCACATTGAAAAGGGCGGCGCGGCACAGGTGGCCGATGAACTGAGCGCCTATAATCCGCTTATCCCGGGCGGTCGCGAGCTGGTCGCCACCTTGATGTTCGAAATTGATAATGAAGATCGCCGGGCCAAGTTTTTGGCCAATCTTGGTGGGGTCGAGGAAACGGTATCGTTATCCATAAATGGCGAAACCATCACCGCGGTGCCCGAGGCCGATGTCGACCGCACCACAGCCGACGGCAAGGCATCTTCTATCCAGTTCCTGCATTTCCCTTTCAATGATGCGCAGGCCGAAGCCTTTAAACAGGCGGGCGCTGAAGTGGTCGTGGCCATCGCCCATGAAGGGTATGCACACATGGCAAAGCTTACCGAGGCGACCCGCGCGGCGCTTGGTGCCGACCTCGACTAGAGGCCAGGCGTTGTGACCAACCATTTGTTTTAAATGGGGAAATGGGCCATCAATCAGGAATATAAATGATTGCCGGGGTAGCCATAAAAAAACTACAACAAAGGTAAATAACGCAGCTTAATCAAAGGCTTCGTCTTTCAGCAGACCCCAGAACGCACCTTTCTCCAGCCACCCGGAAAAGCCATCCACGTTGACCTCGCACCAGGCTTGCGCCTCGGGGCAGGCCGCCAGCTCACCGACCACGCCTTCGCTCAGTCGGGCGATGGCGCGCGCCGTGGGCACCGGTTCGGCGCGCAGCATCTGGGCGGCATCGATGACCAGGAAGGTTCGCTTTCCCGCCAACATACTCTGGTGGACCCAGCCTTGGGCACCTTCCCAGTCACGGACCCGGCGCCAGGTCTTGTATTCGGCGACCACCTCCAGCGGCAGACCCTGGCGCCGGTACACCCAATCAATGGGGTATTGCAGGCCCGGTCCGGTGCGCAGGTTGACTTCATGGCCGCGCACGCTGACAAAGCGCGGTAGCGCCAGGCCAGAGGCGGCGCGTTCGGCGCCTTGGGCTTGCGAGCCCACCACCGGCGCCAGCATCAAAACGGCAACCGCAAGGGGGGCTAAAAAACGAAATAATGAAGGGCCAAGGGAAATCATGGGCCCATTAGGGCTATCAGAAGCCGCCGGGTCAAGCCGCCAAATAGGCCCGTTTTCCAAGCCGTTAATGCAAACCGCTCGTTGGCTGGACAGGCCCACCGCTAACTGGTAGGCCTTGTGCCATGGCCAAACCAGAACCCAAGTCAAAGCCCAAGCCAAAGGTTGTCATCACGCGCAAGCTTCCCGATACCGTGGAAACGCGTATGCGCGAACTGTTTGATGTCGAGCTGAACCTTGACGACAAGCCCATGTCGGCCGACGCCCTGAAGGCCGCCGTTGGCAAGTGTGATGTGCTGGTGCCCACGGTTACCGATGATATCAATGCCAAGGTGCTGTCGGCGGCGGGAAAAAATTTCAAGCTGATTGCTAATTACGGTGCCGGGGTTGACCATATCGACCTCAAGACCGCCCGCGAAGGCGGCATCACCGTTACCAACACCCCGGACGTTCTGACCGAAGACACCGCCGACATGACCATGGCCCTGCTGCTGGCGGTGCCGCGCCGCCTGGTTGAAGGCGAAAAGAAACTGCGCGCCGGGGTGTGGACCGGCTGGACACCGACCTGGATGCTGGGCCACCGTATTCACGGCAAGCGCCTTGGCATTATCGGCATGGGGCGCATTGGTCGTGCGCTGGCCAGACGGGCCAAAGGTTTTGGCCTTTCCATTCATTATCACAACCGCAACCGGGTACACGAAGACGTAGAGGCCGAACTGGAAGCCACCTACTGGGAAAGCCTGGACCAGATGCTGGCGCGCATGGATATTATTTCCATCAACTGCCCGCACACGCCCGCCACTTATCGTCTGCTTTCGGCGGAGCGGCTCAAGCTGTTACAGCCGCACGCCTATATCGTCAACACCGCGCGCGGCGAAATGATTGACGAAAAAGCCCTGATCAAGGTGCTTAAGGAAAAAACCATCGCCGGTGCCGGGCTTGACGTTTACGAGAACGAGCCGGGCATTAATCCTGAGCTTCTAAAGCTTGATAACGTCACGCTGTTGCCGCACATGGGTTCTGCCACCATAGAAGGCCGAATTGCCATGGGCGAGAAAGCGCTGATTAATATTAAAACGTTCGTTGACGGCCACACGCCCCCCGACCGGGTTCTGGGCGAACTTTAAATTTTAAACAAACAACTTAAATAAACATCATGGCGCCACTGTTGCTGGCGTCGTTGATAAACGTCACCACGCCGCCGGGCTGGATGTTGATGTCATTGCGCAGGTCATCCGTTGCAATGTCCAGTGCGCGCAGCCCCATTTCACAAACCATGAAGGTGACGTTCATTTCCCGGCACGCGCCGAGCAGGGTTTCAAAGTCGCCGATGTTTTTGGCCTTGAAGCGATTATCCACCACGCTGCCATTATCATGGCCATTGCTTGCGGGCAGACCCGCCCACCCCGGAAGGTCATCGCTACCGGGCTTAAGCAAAGCGCGCGTCGCGTCCATGGTGAAAAAAAGCGTAACCGGCTTGCCTACCGCCGCCGCCCCCGAAGCCAGCACCAGCGCGTAATGCACTTTCTCAAACGTGCCTGAAAACACAATCAGTGAAAGTTTATCCGGCCCAGCGCTTTCAACCATTTCGGGCTTCTCCGTCCTTGTGTTGGTGGATGGAAAGGTCGGTGATTTCCGCATTGGTGCCGCACAACGGGCAGCCTGGGTCACGCTTGACCTTGATATTGCGAAACGTGGTTGAAAGCGCATCGTAAACCAGCAAATGCCCGGAAAGGCTTTCGCCTATGCCCAGCACTTCCTTGATTACTTCTGTCGCCTGCATGGAACCGACCGTGCCGCACAGCGAACCCAGCACACCGGCTTCGGCACAAGTGGGGATCTGGCCGGGTGGTGGCGGTTCGCGAAAAATGCAGCGATAACACGCGCCCTCATCATGGCCACCTTTACCGGGAAAATTTTTGTACGTCGCTACCTGGCCATCGAAGCGCAAAATAGCCGCCGATACCAGCGGCTTCCTGGCAAAATAACACGCATCGTTAAGCAAAAACCGCGTTGCAAAATTATCCGACCCATCGGCAACGATGTCGTAGCCGGCAATAATGTCCATGATGTTGTCGGGCTCAAGGCGCGCCCGGTGCTGAATGACGTTTACTTCCGGGTTTAGCTCGGCGATGGTGTGGGCCGCACTTTCCACCTTGGGTTGGCCAATGCGCGCTTCATTGTGCAAAATCTGGCGTTGCAGGTTGGAAAGGTCGACCACGTCGTCATCAATAATGCCCAGCGTGCCGATACCAGCGGCGGCCAGATACATCAACACCGGTGAACCCAGCCCGCCAGCGCCGACCACCAGCACCTTGGCAGCCATCAATTGCGCCTGTCCGGTGCCGCCGACTTCAGGCAACAGGATGTGGCGGGCGTAGCGTTCGACCTGTTGGTCGGTGAAATCCGGACTCATAACGGCTAATTTTCAGACCCGGGCTATTCCAGGCCCAACCCTTCAAACAGTGCCGTGGACAAGTAACGCTCGGCGAACGACGGCAATATGGCAACGATGGTCTTGCCCGCCATTTCAGGGCGCGCACCAACTTCCAGCGCCGCGGCGATGGCTGCGCCCGACGAAATACCCACCGGCAGCCCTTCGGTTTTGGCGGCGCGTCGCGCCGTGGCAAACGCGGTTTCATTGCCAATCTGGATAATCTCGTCGATGAGGCCGGTGTCGAGAATTTTTGGCACGAAGCCCGCACCGATACCCTGAATCTTGTGCGGTCCCGGCACGCCACCGGAAAGCACGGGGCTGTCCTCGGGTTCTATGGCGATGATTTTTACCGTCGCGTTGCGTTCCTTCAAAACCCTGCCGACGCCGGTGATGGTGCCGCCGGTGCCAACACCGGAAATCAGCACATCAACCTTGCCGCCCGTGTCGGCCCATATTTCCTCGGCCGTGGTCTTGGCGTGAATGGCCGGGTTGGCGGGGTTTTCAAACTGTTGCAACATCGTCCAGCCCTTGTCGCGCGCCAGTTCGCCAGCGCGTTCAATGGCGCCCTTCATGCCGGCGGCGGCCGGGGTCAGTTCCAGTTCAGCACCCAGAAAGACCAGCATCTTGCGGCGTTCGATGGACATGCTTTCGGGCATGGTCAGCACCAGCTTGTAACCCTTGGCTGCGGCAATGAAGGCCAGTGCGATGCCCGTGTTGCCGGACGTTGGCTCGACCAGGGTATCGCCCGGCTTGATCTTGCCGTCCTGCTCGGCAGCTTCGATCATGGCAAGCCCGATGCGGTCCTTGACCGAGGCCAGCGGGTTGAAAAACTCGCACTTGCCAAGAACATCGGCCTTGCAGCCTTCTTCATCCATCATGCGCCCAATGCGCACCAGTGGCGTGGCGCCAACGGTCGCGGCAATGTTGTCGTAAATCTGGCCGCGAAAGGCGGTTGATGACGGTGCTGATGTATTCATGGTGAAAGTTACTCCCTTTTCCCTTTTATGCTTTGTTTTCTAAGCGGGCCTTGCGGTTGTCTGGTGTTTATATGGTGAAGTCCAGGTTCTTGCGGCCCTCGCTTTTAATGCCCGTTTCGTGTGCCGTATGACAAAGCTTGTCGATACTGATTTCACTTAGCCGGCTCATCATTTCGTTTTGCAGTTCCACCCACATGGGGCGCACGATTTGTGTGCCCAGTTCCGAGCCTGCATCTTCGTTCAGGGGGCTATCCGTGCCGTCCATCTCGCGCACGGCGCGCACAATGTCGCCCACCGAAATGCGCCTGCGTTCGCGCGCCAGCCGGTACCCACCACGCGGGCCGCGCACGCCGATAAGGATTTTTTCACGGACCAGTTGCTGCAATGCCTGCTCAAGATAGCGCCGGGGTATTTCCTGGCGGCGCGTAATCTCACGGCTTTGCACCGGCTCCGAGCTCGAGTGATAGGCAATGTCGAGAACCGCCTCGATGGCAAACAGCATTTTTTTAGAAAGTCTTAACATGGGGGCCGTTCTTCCTTAGTCCTTGTTTTGGTTATTTCTGGGCGTGACGTTTTGTGGGCTCACTGTGGGTTCCCGTGGAACCGAAACCACCCGCACCGCGTTCACTTTCGCCAAGGTCGCTCACTTCGTCCCAACCAACAACGACAACCGGTGCCACCACCATTTGGGCAATGCGTTCGCCGCGCGTAATGGTGAAGTCAGCATCGCCTAAATTAATAAGGATGACCTTTATCTCGCCGCGATAATCCGCGTCGATGGTGCCGGGGCTGTTGAGAACGGTAACACCGTGTTTGGCCGCCAGTCCGGAACGCGGCCGCACCTGGGCCTCAAAGCCGGTTGGCAGTTCCATAGCGATGCCCGTGGGCACCATGGCACGGTTTCCCGGTTTTAGAATTATGGGTTTATCAACCGCCGCCAACAGGTCGACTCCGGCGCTTTCAGGCGTGGCGTGGTCCGGCAGCTTGAGGTCTGCCCCGTGGGCCAGACGCCGCACCGGAACGGTTAATGCCCGTGGCAAGTTACCCGCTGTCGTCACGATGCGTCTCCTGAGAGGCGATGAACGTTTTCGGCTTTGATGGTGTCGGCAATGCGTTCGCACAGGCGTTGCGCCACCTTTTCCTTGCTCAGTGTTTCCCATGCCTCGATCCCGGTGCGGCTGACCAGATGGATGGTGTTGCTGTCTGAGCCAAAGGTGCCGACGGCTGGCGAAACGTCGTTAGCACAAATCCAGTCGCAGCCCTTGGCCGCCAGCTTTGTGCGCGCGCTTTCAACAACGTTTTCGGTTTCGGCGGCAAAGCCGACCACCAGCCGGGGGCGCTTCATTTTTCCTGAGGCACTGAGCGTTGCAATGGTTTTTAAAATATCCGGGTTTTCGGTCAGCTTGAGGCTGGTCTGCTTTTGATCCCTTCCGGGTGCCTTCTTTATTTTTTCAACCGCCATGTGTTCGGCTCGCCAGTCTGAAACCGCAGCGGCGGCAACGAAGATGTCAGCGGGCATCTGCTCCATGACGGCGGCCAGCATGGCGTTGGCGGTTTCCACCGCCACCACCTCAACGCCGTCGGGTGGCGCAATATGAACCGGGCCGGTGACCAGCGTTACCCGGGCGCCCAGTTGGTGCAGGGCTCCGGCAATGGCGTGACCCTGCTTGCCTGACGAGCGGTTGGCGATATAGCGCACCGGATCAATCGGCTCCACCGTCGGCCCGCTGGTAACCACGGCATGAAGGCCTTTCAGGGGGCCGTTGGCACCCAACCGTTCGCCCAGCGCATCGACGATAGAATCCAGCGACGCCATGCGCCCCGGACCTTCCTCACCACAGGCCAGCTGGCCCGTATCGGGGCCGATTCGCGTAAAGCCGCGACTTTCCAGAATCTCGGCATTGTCCTGCGTTGCGTTGTTTTCCCACATGGCCCAGTTCATGGCCGGGGCAAACAAGACGGGTTCGGTGGTGGCCAGTACCACGGTGGAAATCAGGTCATCGGCCACACCATGGGCCAGCTTGGCCAGCGTATTGGCGGTGGCGGGTGCGATGACAACCGCATCGGCTTCGCGGGCCAGGCGAATGTGGCCCATTTCATTTTCGTCCGTCAGCGAAAACAGGTCCCGATAGACCCGGTTACCCGACACGCTTTGCAGCGCCAGCGGCGTCACAAATTGAGCAGCGCTTTCGCTCAGCACACAGGTGACGTCACAGTCCTCGGCCTTGAGGCGGCGCACCAGATCCGGCGTTTTGTAGGCGGCAATACCACCGGTTACGACCAAAAGAACGTTTTTTCCAGAAAGCATGAGGGGTTCGCCCTGATTTACAGAAAATTCAGTGTGATAACTTAGCCTCCCCACGCCCGGGGTGCAAGAACATCGCTGAAGCTAATCTGCCGGGGCAATTTATCCGAGGCCTTAATGCTTTGGCGACCTACAACGCCACCGCCGCCACGGCCACGGCCAGCGCCACAATGGCAACCGCCACCGCCCAGCCCGGCGTGGCCCCACGCTCGCCGGCGCCGCGCCGCGCCCGCATGGCGCGCACGGTTTCGGGGTGCAGTTTCAGGCCGTGGGTTTCGAAATCATCGACCACGCGCTCCAGCCCCCGGATCAGGCCGGGTAGGCGTTTGGCCATGGCAGTGGCCTCGCTGACGGTTTCTTTAATGCGCGCTTCGGGGCCAAGGTTTTCGATCATCCAGGCCTCGATCAGGGGCCGCGCAATGAACCACATGTTGGCATCGGGCGCCAGTTTGCGCCCGCCACCTTCGGCCACCAGCATGGTCTTTTGCAACAACAGCAACTGGGGCTGGGTTTCCATCTGGAAAGTCTCGGTGATCTGGAACAGTTGGCCCAAAAGCGTGGCAACGGAAATTTCGTTTTGTGGTTTGTCCAGGATCGGTTCGCC